>DAISZI010000223.1:0-1622 GCA_036824885.1 Oligoflexia bacterium | reverse complement strand
AAAACCTTCCCCACGCACATAAGCTTTAGTCTCAGAAGAAATCGCCACAGGCGCTGTGATACAAACCCCCAAAACAACATGGGATTCAAAAAGATCGACAGATTTCAAATAACCAATTTCAATACCTAAAGAGCGCACAGGAGATTTGTTTTTTAATCCCATAGCATCATTCAAGCTCACATAAACAAGCTGACAAGGCCTCCACCAATAAGGACGATTACTGATCAGAAGTAAAAGAACCCCAATAGAAAACAACCCCAATAAAGAAAAAAAACCGACCTTCAACCGAATAGATAAACTATAATCAGATCTGTTCATGACGTCACCTTCAAGGTTTTTATTCCAATTGGTAATAAAGCAGTCAGGAAATAATCACTCAAAAGAATCAGCAGCAAAGAAGCCACGACCGTACTACGTGTTGCCTCCCCCACCGCTCGAGCACCACCGTAAGCTCGAAATCCATAAAAACACCCGATACACGTGAGCAACCCCCCAAAAACACAAGACTTCACCAAGCAATGGATTAAATCGATAGTGGCTACCATTTTAAAATAATGGCTCCAGTAAGTAGGATACTGAAGACCCATGGCAGTGCAAGACACCCAGCTCGCCGTGAAAGAACCAATGATCACAAAAAAAATACTTAAAAAAGGAACCATACAAATACCTGCAATCATACGAGGAACAGCCAAGTACTCCAAAGGATTCACCGCCATCACCTCCAAAGCATCAATTTGCTCAGAAATACGCATACTGGAAATTTCAGCAGCAATTGCCGCTCCGGCCCTCCCTGTCACCATGAAACTTGCAACCACCGGACCCATCTCACGAAAGAGCGCCACCCCCACGGTACCACCGAGCAAGGCTTCTGCCCCAAAAAGGTGCAACGAAACATAAAGCTGGTAACCCAAAACAGCTCCCATAAAGCCCGCAGCAGCCGCATTGATCCCAAAAGACTGAACCCCAATAAAAAGACAACTCCTAAAAAATAAATCCCTCCTTCTCACTAAAGAAGGAAGTACCCGAAAGACCTCCCAGAGAAAAATAAAAAAATCTCCACAAATAATGCTACAGGTGAAAAGGAGCGAAGACCATTTGGAAAAAAGACTCATGCTACCATCATAAGAATAGAGGAGATAAAATCAAGTGCGCTTGTTTTCAAAATTTGTTCTCCGTCATGCTCTCAGTATTGGCCTCCTCGGCACCGCCTTAGGCGGCTTGGGAGGCTATTATACCATTCAACTGTACCAAAACCTTCGCACAGAAATCCACGAACTGCTTCCTACACAAGCTCGAAGTGTGATCGATCTTCAAGAAGTCTCCCATCGCCTCGAATCTATCGAGCACTTAGCCGTTTTAGTGTTCTCAGACTACCCTCAGCACAGCAAACGCTTTGTCAATGACTTGGTCAAAAAACTAGAAAAAACCCCTCGATCTACCATTGCAAGCATTGATTACAAAATCGATCGTGAGCTACTTTTTTTTAAGCAACGTCAAGCTTTGTTCATGGAACTTGAAGATCTCAAAAAAATTCACACCTACCTCACGAAGCGAATCGCCTATGAGAGGGAACTTTACAACCCCCTCACTATTTTTAGCAATCAGGAAATTCCCGAACCCCA
>DAISZI010000222.1:0-3217 GCA_036824885.1 Oligoflexia bacterium | reverse complement strand
AAAGCCATTTCTCTGGCAAAATTATTGCTAGTAGGTACTGCATGCTGATGAAAAAAGTGATTTTTATCTTTTTCTGTTCTATTGCCTTCCAGGCTCAAGCTGAAGAAAAAACAATCCTTGAACCTGCTATTTCTCAAGAAATGCTTTTTCATCCACAAATTTCAGACGCTATTTTAGAATCTGCATTAAATGATGAAGAATTGAGGATGAAACCCAATTTTAAAATTCCAGAAGAAATTAAAGATACTACGCGCTTTTGGCTAAAAATTTACACCAAGTATACCACGCGAGATATTGTTTTTTTTGATCAAAAAAACATGAACGAAACCTACGAAGTTTTAAATTTTGAGCCTATTTTATCAAAATCAAGGAATAAAGTCGTTTATGAGATTCTTACCGAAAGACTCTTAAAAAAAACGAGAGCGGAGTACTTAGCAGCTTTTAATGGTTTAATTCGAACACCACATCCCACTCATCCGACCCCGAAACAAAAGATCATTCTATCCCATGCTCCATCCCCAAGCAGCGCTGTTTTTCGAGAGATGAAAGAGCACTTTAAATACTTACGAGGACAAAGAGATAATTTGATTTCAGGATTAATCGCTGCAGAATCTTTTTTACCTAAAATGGAAATGATCTTTGCCGAGGCAGGTGTCCCTACAGAATATACAAGACTGAGCTTAGTAGAAAGCTCCTTCAATTTAAAAGCAACATCAAAAGTGGGGGCCTCTGGAGTTTGGCAATTCATGCCCTCAATAGGAAAAAAATACTTGACCATCAACCACTCCTTGAACGTAGACGAACGTCGCTCTCCGCTGAAATCCACCGTTGCGGCAGCGAAAATGCTCAAATGGTCCCACAAATACCTAGGAAGCTGGGTCCTTGCGGTCATTGCCTACAACCACGGCCTGAAGCATCTGCCTCGATTCCACCATCAAGAAGCCGCATTTGAAAAAATCGCCTACCTCTTTAACCCAGATCATCCTAAAAATGCATTAGGATGGGCAAGCAGAAGCTACTACTGCGAATTTCTAGCAGCGCTTTATGCGGAAAACTACCGCCATCTTTTTTTTGGAGAAATTCCCAATTCTGGTATTTCCCCCATCACCTACCTTCAGCTTCCAAAACCAGAATCAGGCCTCCAAATCGCCCAGCAAAACCATATCAAAATCCAAGATTTTAAATTTTTGAATGCAGATGTTCAAAACCTCAAACGCAAATTGCCCCAAGGCTTTTGGATCGCCTTACCTCGTTTCAGTGACGACATTCGAAAATTTACCCGGGCACAACTTGCTAAAAAAATGCGACTAGTCAGAAGCAAAAAATTATGAGATAAGAGTCCCATGCATCCTTGGCACGATATTAGCGTTGGTGAAAAAGCTCCCGATTACTTAACTGTTATAATTGAGATCCCTAAGGGATCAAAAACGAAGTACGAGGTAGATAAAGCAAGCGGACTCATTCGAGTTGATCGAATTTTGTACAGCTCTGCCCATTATCCCGCCAACTACGGCTTCGTACCTCAGACCTACTGCGAAGATAACGATCCTCTGGACATTTTAGTCCTGGGTCAAGACCCCATGGTGCCCCTATCCATCCTCACCGCAAAACCTCTAGGGGTCATGAAAATGATCGACCAAGAAGAACCAGACGACAAGATCATCGCCGTTCATGCGGATGACCCAGAATACCGAAACTACGCATCTATTGACGAACTCCCCTCCCATCGTCTGCTTGAGATCAAGCATTTTTTTGAAGACTACAAAATCCTAGAACAAAAAAAAGTAATCGTCGAGGGATTTTTAGGTGTAAAAGAAGCCCTTCAAATCATCACTCATGCCCTTGAGTGCTACCGCAAGCATGCCCCTTCGCTCAAGGTAAAACGCTAAGGACTTTTCAAGCACAAGGAAAACAGCTTCAACTTACCCACCTTCAGGACATGTCGCGAAGGAGGCTTTGCCTCATACCATTCCTCAGTGAGGACCTCCCCATCGAGACGGATGGCTTTTTGCTGAAGTAATCGACGGACTTGACTTCTAGACTCTACAATTTGACGCTCCACCAGAAAACTCACCCAGTGAATGCGTCCATTCGTCTCCAAAACTACCTCCAAAACAGGCAGATCGACATCGGAGCTTTTCTTGGAAAAAAGACCCTCAAACCGTGCTTGAGCTTGACTCCCAGTTCCGTGATAGCGCTGTACAATCTCAAAAGCGAGATTTTTCTTGGCCTCCATAGGATGAAGCCTACCCTCTTCAAGGGCCTGCTTGAGATCCAAGAAAGAAGATGCAGAAATACGACTCACAAGCTCATAGTAGCGCACCATCAAGGGGTCAGAAATAGACATGATTTTTCCAAACATCACATCTGCTGAATCAGTCAAATCAATCGTATTTCTCATACTTTTGGACATCTTATGAACTCCATCTAAACCCTCCAAAAGAGGCATCATCAAAATAGCCTGAGCTTTTTTACCAAAACTTTTTTGTAAATGCCTTCCCATGAGTAAATTGAACTTCTGATCACTTCCCCCAAGCTCAAGATCTGCTTGCAGGGCCACAGAATCATAGCCTTGCAAAAGAGGGTACATAAACTCATGCAAAAAAAGGGGAGTTTTTTCTTCCCAACGCTTAGAAAAATCTTCTCTTGCGAGTAACTGCCCCACTGTGGTGCGAGAAAGCACTCCCAAAAAAGATTCTAAAGAAAGCGAAGACAACCAATCAGCGTTATAAACTACTGTTGTTTTTTCAGGATCTAGGACTCGAAAAATCTGCTCTTGATAAGTTTTTCCATAAGCATCTACCTGCTGCTGAGATAACTGCAAGCGCGTTTTACTTTTCCCAGTAGGATCCCCCAGTCTTGCCGTAAAATTCCCGATCAGGAAGCAGACCTGATGTCCAAACTCCTGAAGAAGCTTCAGCTTGTCGAGCACCACCATATGCCCCAAATGAAGATCCGAACGTGAGGGATCCGCCCCAAATTTAACCAACAAGGGTTTTTGATCACGGTAAGAGACATCGAGTTTTTCACGAAACTCTTCTTCAGGAAGAATCTCAAAAACACCTTTTTTGAGTTCTTCCCACTGCTCAGAAGGGGTAGCAACAATAGCCATTGCCCAAACTCTAACTGAAATTCAAAAAATGCTCAAGCGAATCGCCCGATAAAAAAATTGCAAATTCGCTCACAAACCCATAAATACAAGGAAATGAAATCTTTC
>DAISZI010000221.1:0-3219 GCA_036824885.1 Oligoflexia bacterium | reverse complement strand
ACTTTCTTTTCAAGCTCCAGATCTCGAAATCCCTGTCCAAGAGCATTACCCTGGTTTGGAAGCGTATTTAAGTACCCCGTAGAGGCTAATTTGGCAATTTTCAAGGTATATTCTGCAGAAGTTCCACCAATAACCACAGCAAGATGGTACGGAGGACAGGCAGAAGTACCCAAAGTTTTAATTTTTTCACCTAAAAAGTGAAGCAAGGCTTTTTCATTGAGTAAGGCTTTTGTTTCTTGATAAAGGTAGCTCTTATTCGCAGATCCACCACCTTTGGCAATAAAAAGAAGTCGGTATTCGTTTCCTTGAGTTGCGTAAATTTCGATTTGAGCAGGTAAATTAGTTTGGGTATTCACCTCCTCATACATACTTAATGGAGCAAGTTGTGAATACCGCAAGTTATTGTTCTGATAGGTTTGAAAAACTCCCAAAGCAATCGCTTTTTCGTCATCAAAACCCGTAAAAACATATTGTCCTTTTTTAGCCATAACAATAGCAGTGCCAGTATCTTGACACGAAGGAAGGATGAATCCAGAGGCGATATTGGCATTTTTGAGTAATTCTAGAGCTACAAAACGATCATTAGAAGAGGCTTCTTGATCTTCAAAAATTTTTTTAAGTTGAGCAAGATGAGAAGAACGAAGTAAATAGGCAATATCTCTCATAGCTTCTCGGGAGAGCAATGTTAAAGCCTCTGAAGAAACCTGAAGAAAGGTTTTTTTAGCCACTTGCAGAGGAGAAACACCCTCTTGGGAAAGAAGTCGGTAACTCACATCTTCTTTTGCAAGGGGCAGCATGTCTTGAAACTGAAAAATAGTAGAACTCATGTATCTGACTCCATATTCTACCTAACTATCGTACTTAGCTGAGGAGGTCAAACGAATCGCAAGATCATGCGGTAGATAACCCCGAGAAGATCTTAAGTACGAAAAAGGTGTTGCAGCCAATAAGTTGGAAACTCTTGAGGTATAAATATCTGCGTAGCGCTCTAGCTGATAGGCAAAGTAACTTTTATCGTTACCTGCTCTGAGCAGCAATCCCCAGTTCTGATTGCTGAGCTCCATGCCAGCTCTCACCAAAGGCCCTAAAGCAAAATCTAATTTTTCAATTTTTTCTTTCAATTGGAGGGTACTTTTTTCTAATTCCTCTTCAGTAAATTCACATTCGGGTCCATAAGAACAACGCTTACGCTGAAGTTCTAAGCGTGTTTTAAAAAGGTGTGCTTCCAACTCTTCTTTACGCAACATCCACTTAGTGATCTCCATTTCTTTGTTATAAAATCTTTTAGAGAACAAAATTTCTTCTTCTAATTCTCTCAAAATCAATGCAGTTCTCCATCGTAAAACATTTTTAGTGACATGAACATCTCCGAACATATGATCTCCCACATAAAGAATTTCATCTCCAGAATATCCAAAATGTTTTTCGATCTGCTGAGCACTTCCTCCCAGATAAATCGCCCCTTTTCTCAACTTGCCCGTTTGTGATCTTAGTAAACCGTTATTTGTTACTACTTCAAAGAGAGGATATTGCTCTGTAAAAAACAAAGGCTTTTTAGCACTTACAATGACTAGATCAAATATATCCCTCCAAGTGGTTTTTGGAGGCATATATCGATCGAAACTATAGCTCATCATAAAAGATGTATAGCTCCACTCTGAATTAGTAATCAAAATGATCTTTTTCCCTGAATTTTTTTGATCAAGCAGGGTTAATGTGGCCTCTGGATCCAGTATAACAAAACGTTTTGGATCAGCCATGATTTCAGATTTTAGTCGTCCTTCCAAATGAGCCGCTTCCAGGAAAAATCGCACACGATTGTATAGATCCTTGTAGCCTAAAACCTCAGGGATTTTACGTTGATCAAGTAAGTCAACTAATTGAGCGTACATGCATCCTTCGGATAGTGAGAACAGTGTATTCAGAAAGACCCACCTACTTTCAGCGAGGTCAATGATTGTCTGTGAATACAAGGATCTTTGTATTTCAAAATCCAGTAATTTTGTTCCATGCATGGCTTTTTTTACAAAACCAAACCGATTTGCTTTTAAAAGATTGCCATTTTCTGTATCAATGACCAACCCACGACAAACCATATCTGGTTGAAATTCAAGTTTTTCTACGGGCCAATTGCGGTCTAAAAACTCTTGTTTGAGGTACCTATAGGCACGATCTTCCCATTCTTCAACGTGATAATGGATTAAGGTGTAATCCATATCGTAACCAATAGCTTTGATCGAACGAAGGTTCAAAGTTCGATTACAGTAGACCTTCCTTTGCAACTCTATAGATTCAGAAATGTCAATATCTTTTTTTTTAGCCATAGACGTTGATTCTAATGGCTTTTCAAAGAACTTTCCAGCTCAAATGCAAGTTAAAGTCTTAAAATGCTCTTTTTTTAAAAAAAACTCCTAAAAACTTCAACTCGGAGACTGTTTCCTTGAAAATATTTTTTAAAAAACATGATTTGGTTTATTGAAAAAACCTCCAAAGTAATCAAGTAAGTCTTAAAAATAAGCCAAAAATATTCTTTATGCTATAATTTAATATCGATTCTCTTCCTCATAGAAGAAAGGAGATATTTTTATTCACACTAGTTTGTCAATAAAAAAAATTTTTAACTATTTTTTAACTATACGTATTTACATTAAAAAAAATTTTTTTTCTCTTATTTTTTTATTTTATTGTATTCAGTGCTTGTCTTAACAAAAATTCCCCTTACACTGCTACAAATTTTGAAAAAAAAAATAAATCAGAAGAAATCTTGTTACCAGGTAAATCTGGTTTTTTCAGAACTAGAAGTGCATCAACCTCTTTATCATCTTCTGAGAATTTATCAAACAATCAATCAGAAGTTATAAATGAAAATGATACTAAAGTTTTTAAAAAAAATCATGATAAATCAATTAAAAACATCTCTTTTTTAAATCAATTTGATCCGATCAAAAACAATATAAATATTTTAGATTTATCTAAAATAAAAATTTATGATGGTGACTTTAAATTAATCTCCGGGTTACCAGATTTTCAAAATATTTTTATAAATTCTTTGGATTTATCTGAAAAAAACATCATTCACTTCTTTAAGGCTCAGTCACTTAAAAAAATTGATTTTTCATATAATCACGAATTTGATGATCAAATACTTCGTTTCTTGAAATATTCCCCTTATCTTGATTCTATTTCTCTCAAAGAAACAAATATTACAAATAAATCACT
>DAISZI010000220.1:0-3232 GCA_036824885.1 Oligoflexia bacterium | reverse complement strand
AAGAAAGCTCAGGTGCTCTTAGGGGTCACAGGCTCTGGTAAGACGTTTACTATGGCTCATGTGATTGCAAGGATGGGTTTACCGACTTTGGTGCTCAGTCATAATAAGACACTTGCTGCGCAATTGTTTTCAGAGCTCAGAGAATTTTTTCCAAAAAATGCCGTTGAGTATTTTGTCAGTTACTATGATTATTATCAGCCAGAGGCTTATTTACCGCATACCGATACTTATATTGAAAAAGATTCTCAAATCAATGATGAAATTGATAAATTAAGGCATTCTGCCACGCGATCGCTTTTAGAAAGAAATGACGTCATTATTGTTTCGTCCATTTCTTGTATTTATGGATTAGGATCTCCTGAGGCTTATGAAGGGATGATTTTGTACCTAGAAGCAGGTCGTTGTATGAAGCGTAAGGATGTGCTTCGTAAGTTAGTGGAGATTCAGTACCAAAGAAACGATGTGAATTTTACACGTGGGACTTTTCGAGTACGAGGGGATGTAGTAGAAGTTTTTCCTTCGTATGAGGAAGAGCGGGCAGTGCGGATTAGTTTTTTTGGTGATGAAATTGAAGCTTTGGATGAAATCGATCCATTGCGAGGGAATCGGGTACAGACGCTTCCTCGGATTACGTTGTATCCTGCTAGTCATTATGTGACCACAGACGAGAGTCGGAAGCGTGCTTCTGAGAGCATTCGTGTGGAGCTTCGGGAGCGCTTGCAGCAACTTCGATCTCAAAACCTCTTTGCTCAAGCAGAGAGATTAGCTCAGCGCACCTTGTTTGATTTAGAAATGGTCGAAGAGATGGGCTACTGTCAGGGCATTGAAAATTATTCAAGACATTTCACAGGTCGTACTCCTGGGCAACCTCCTCCGACTTTATTAGAATACTTTCCTAAAGATTGGCTTTTAATTGTTGATGAAAGTCATGTCACTGTTCCTCAGATTGGAGGGATGTACCGAGCGGATCGATCGAGAAAGTCGAGTCTGGTTGAGCATGGGTTTCGGTTGCCTTCGGCTTTAGATAACAGGCCTTTGTATTTTGAAGAGTGGGAGAGCTCTTTATCACGTGCTTTGTATGTTTCTGCAACTCCTGGAGATTGGGAGCTTGCTGCTTGTCAGGGAGCTGTGGTGGAGCAAGTCATCCGACCCACCGGACTTTTGGATCCTGTGGTTGAGGTGCGACGAGCGAATACGCAAGTAGATGATTTGCTGAATGAAATACGTGTAGTCGTGGCCAGAGAAGAACGTGTTTTAGTGACTACCTTGACGAAGAAATTAGCGGAGGATTTAACCCGTTATTATCAAGAACAAAAAGTTCGGGTGAAGTACCTGCATTCTGACATTCAAACATTAGATCGTATTGAGATTTTACGAGATTTGAGGCTTGGAGTTTTTGATGTTTTAGTGGGGATCAATTTATTGAGAGAGGGTTTAGATTTACCGGAAGTTTCTTTAGTCGCTATTTTAGATGCCGATAAAGAAGGTTTCCTCAGAAGCTACCGTTCTCTGATTCAAACGATGGGTCGGGCCGCTCGTCATGCTCAGGGGCGTGTTTTTTTGTATGCTGAGAAAATGACAGCCAGTATGCAAAAAGCCATAGAGGAAACGAGGCGAAGAAGGCAGATTCAAATGAAGTACAACCAAGAGCATGGCATCACTCCTCAAACGGTAAAAAGAGGGATTCAAGCTTCATTAAGGGTGGAAGATGGTAAAGAGCAATGGTTTTCCAGCACTCGAGCTATGCCTCAACCACCTTTGGATCAACTGGATTTAGAGTCAAAATGGGTAGAAATCCAGAAGCTTGCAGCGGAGTACTGGCTCTCTTTTGATCGCCTTTCTGAGAGCATCCATCTGATGCAAGAGGCGATGCAAAAAGCAGCAAGACAGATGCAATTTGAAGAGGCTGCAGCTTTGAGGGATCGGTTGCGTTGTTTAAGAGTCCTCATGCTTGGAATTTAATTTTGAACCCCTTTGTAAATGAGAATTTTGATATCTAATTTAAAAACGACCTCTAGTTTATTCGGGTAAATGAGCTTACTGACGATACCATCTCCAAAAGTAGGGTGGCTGATTTTGTCTCCTAAATCAAAATGGCCGTTTTTGGAGTAAGCACGGATGGAGTCAGCGGAATGGGTTGCCATGAGCTTCGCCCATTCTGTTTCAATGGTATTGTCGAATTCTTCTTGGATTTCTACCTTCTTCACTTTGACGGGTTTGGGCTCCACAAGTCCCTTGGGGGAACGGTATTTATGTTCCTTTTTGCAGGTGAGGCACTGTACTTTGACGATGAGGTCCTCTTTCATAGCGACGATACGGTGGTTCAGATCTATTTTACAGCTTGTGCAGTAGGATAGGGTTTCACTGGCAACAGTTGATGTCATTGATTCTCCTTGAGTTTGGTTTTGCTTGTGTTAAAAGCAAGCACTTTTCGTTGGTGCTTCACTCTGGCAAGCAGTGTGGGAGGATACCATAGAGGACAAAGCCCGACTAGGCTACTATGATATTTACAAATTCCCATGCCGCACTTTTAACAAACCTGCGTCGTTCTGTAAAGTGATGAAAGAAGAGTACTGAAAAGCTTTTTTGGGTTACAAGGTAGTATGTCTTGTAACCTTGAAGAGCAAGCACGTCAAACCAGCACCAGCGCTGGGGTATATTGCATGAAGGATGTCAAAAATGTGATACTGTACGTGGGGAAGGCTAAAAATCTCAGAAATCGGCTTCAAACCTACTTTCAGCAAAAACAGGAGGGGGTGCGTACTGAGTTTTTAATGCGTCGCGTTGCATCGTTTGAGGTGATTTTGACTCAGACAGAAGCAGAAGCGCTCATTTTAGAAGCGACCCTCATTAAAAAACATAAACCTAAATTCAATGTTCGGTTGAAAGATGACAAGGCATATCCTTATTTGAAGATTGTTCTGGAAGATGAGTTCCCACGACTTCAATTGACGCGTAAGGTACAAAAAGATGGAGCGCGTTATTTTGGTCCTTTTCCTTCTAGTTGGTCTTCTAAGCAGGTGATGCATCTTTTAGTGCAGACTTTTCAACTTCGTGACTGTTCAGACAATGTTTTTTTATACCGAAGCCGTCCTTGTCTTTTGTACCAAATGCAAAAATGTTCTGCTCCCTGCGTAGGTTTGATTCGTTCTGAAGAGTACCGCCGATCGGTCAGTGAAGTGATTGCTATTTTAGAGGGAAGGTCTGATTTTGTTCAAAAGCTTGAAAAAAA
>DAISZI010000219.1:0-3239 GCA_036824885.1 Oligoflexia bacterium | reverse complement strand
TTAGCGGCAATGATTTTAAATCCTCGCTTAGATAGTATGACAAAAAATATTCTCTTGAAGAGTTTCTACGAGCTTTTCTCTAGAATTGAGATTCCGTGAGTGGTATGTTTCGGGATAGTTCTAGTCTCGAGCGCTTAGTCACCCTGCATTATCATTATTGGGTCTAACAAAAAGAAGCATCACTTCCAAGCCACGAAATTCGACGGTGTCCGTTTTTTTCTAGTTTATCCAGATCAACGAGAAGGGGGTGTTTTTGAGCTTCTTGATAAACAGCTGTCTTCTTTTCAAAATTATTCTCGCCTTCGTGTCTTGAATTTGGTGTGGTAGAAGAAATTTCTCTTATATAAATGCTCAATACCATTTTACAGACCCTTTGACCTAAGTCTTGCATTTTCGAGGCTTTCGAACAGTTTTAGGAATAAAATGCTTAGTTTTATAAAATTTAATAACTTTAATATGTTGGATAAATTTGAGGTAAAAACTTGAAACTTGAGTTATAGATCTAGTTTTTCAACCAAAATATCGGATTTCTCAAAAAGTGCGATTGCATGGGAAAGACGGTATTCTTTTTCGTAATAAACTTTTTTGACATAGCCTAAATTAATGAATCTCTTAGCGCACTGAACACAGGGTAAATGTGTTACAAAAATAATTTTTTCTGTAGTTCGAGGTGCATCGCAATTGATGACCGCATTTTCTTCAGAATGAAGGCAGCCACAGTTTCCTGGGTCCTGTCGGTCGCATTGGTGAGGTAAGCCAGTGGCATTGCCATTGTATCCAATAGCAAGGACTTTTCTATAATCTGTGCTGGTAATGACAGTACCTACCTGTAGTCTTTGACAGGTAGAGCGTGTCGCTAAAGTTCGTGCTAATTGTAGATAAATTTTTTGAAAACTGGGTCGATCTTGTGTGTTCAGAGGTAAAGGTATAAAACTCAAATAAAAAACCAGTTCACGAATAGATTCATGGATATCGTCTAAAGCACGGTGTCCATTTTTTTTTTCGAAGGAAATTTGATACCTTGCTTGAAAGATTTCTTTAAAAGAGCTGACATCAATCATTCGGTAATGCAGTCTTTTATAAAACTCGGGTAAAAAGTTCTCAAGAAATCGCCGATCGGTTGCAATAGAATTACCAGCAAGGATGACTTGATCTTGAGGAAGGTAGTGCTTAGCTAGTAAATCTATGAGTTCTGACTCCACTTTTTCTAAAGGCATGCCCTGTGGGACTTGTTGAGCTAGACCGCTTTCTGTATGGGTCTTGCGACACCACTCTCCCATAGCAAGTAGCACATTTTCAGGTTGGTAAACGATGCGGTGGTACTGCGCTAGGGGTTTTAAAGACGTGTCTGTGATCACAACAGCCACTTCTAAAATACGATCTTTAACAAAATCTAGACCTGTCATTTCTAGATCAATCCAAAAAAACTTTTTTGTGGAATTTGTCATTTTTTAGGTAACTTAATCTCTAAAATGACCGGACAATGATCGGATCCTAAGACTTCAGGTTGGTGTCTCGTTGTTTTTAAGTAGGGCTGCATTCCGGTGCTTGTTACAAAGTAATCAATACGCCATCCTATATTTTTTGCCCTGACTCCTGGGCGGTAACTCCACCAGGTATAATGGTCAGGATCTTGTACAAAGTGGCGAAAAGTATCGATGTAGCCCCTGGGGTCTGTCAGTAATTGATCCATCCAAGCGCGTTCTTCTGGTAAAAATCCTGAACTGTCTTTGTTTTGTTGGGGATTTTTCAAATCGATAGGCCGATGGGCGATGTTGAAGTCTCCGCAAAGAACGATTTGTTTTCCCTGTTCTTGCAATTGGTTGCAATACTGAAGCATGCTATTGCAGAAAGCGAGCTTATAGTCTAAGCGGGTGTGCTCCGGTTGGCTATTTGGAAAATAGGCATTGATCAGAGTAAAAAATTCGAATTCAGCAATGATGACTCGACCTTCTTGATCAAATTGCGCCTCTCCCAAGCCCATTTGAAGCTCTGAGATTTTTTTTTTGGAATAAAAAGCGACCCCACTGTACCCTGGTTTTTCAGCAGAGTGCCAGTAGGAGAAGTAGCCTAAGGGGTTCAAGAGTTCTTCAGGAAGTTGTTCTTTTTTAGCCTTAGTCTCTTGAAGGCATACGATGTCAGGCTGCTCTTCGGCAAGCCAGGATAAAAAAGTCTTTTTCCCTGCTGCTCGAATTCCATTTACATTCCATGAAGCACATTTCATTTTTCGAGCTATATCAGGTTTTTTGATAAAAAACAAGAAGTTAAGTAGTTTTTGAGCTGAGTTTCCTGGGAGTAAAAAATGCGATGCACTGCAAGCATCGTGCTTGTGCGCCCGGTATGCGCAATAACTAGTTCGGTGGAATGTCAGTTCCGAATAAAGGGGGTGCGCTTTGAGAATTGAGGCATCTGAAGCAAGATGAAGTCTGTGGTCTAAACAACGGGTGAACCTCTGCCCAGGCTTCTCGGGTCAAGTAGTGATGATGAGGTCTAAAATCCTTTTCTAACAGAAGGCAAGTGGTAGAGGTGGATAAAAGAGACTGACTGTTGAGTGCCTAACGTCAAAAGCTCGAGAACGTGTGATGCAAACAGTCAGTCCTTCATAGAGAATGGACTGACGCTTACGATCAACTGAGAGAAAAGCAAAGTGAGTTTGTCCTGAGGAGTAAAATTCCTGAAGAGACAATCATTGCAGTGATTCTAGGAATTTCTCCTTAATCAATGCGAAATCGTGTGATCGCTTGAAAGAGCTTATTTCTCCAGTGTCCCAAAATAGTAAGTACAATGAATGGAACTAATCGATGGTATGTGGGTTTGTCAAATTATGATAGGATGACTCAGTACCCATCGCAGTTGGGTTCTATTAAACTTCATGTACGGCGACGACTTCGAGCGAGGATCATTGATCAATAGAAGAAAAGACGAGTCATTAATCATAATCTAGTAAGACAGGGAGTTCCTTGTAGATGGCTACAGGGACATATATTCGCAACAAGCGAAGATGCGCTTTTTCAAATACTCAAGCTGTTGAAAGAGCTTATCTCAAATTTGAATCAACTAAAACGTTCTCTGTCTTTAGTGAAATTCATGTACCAGCTCTATGGATGGTTAAATGATCTGTCGTATTTTTTGTAGGGGGTAATTCTTGTATCCGATCATTAAGTTGTGCAAAGAACAAAAATATCATTAAAAATAATTAAAATTCTCTCTCGCTTAATTTTGATGATCGCAGTTCGAAT
>DAISZI010000218.1:0-3253 GCA_036824885.1 Oligoflexia bacterium | reverse complement strand
AAAGAAAATCAGAAAGGGCTTGATGAAGCGACTGAGGAATTGTTTAGAAGAAGTTCCACACGAGAAAAAAATAAATTGCCTCAAAGCGAGCATACCGAAAAAAAAGAGAATCCACGGTGGAGATGAATCCAGATGCTCTCGGGTTCTTTATCTAGAAGAAGAGGTTGAGTTTTTTCCCAAGAAGTGGTCGGAAGCTCATGCGCTGATCAGATGGGAGTTTAGATGTGACGATGAAGGAGGATGGCGACATGGGCTGAAGAATCGGCCAAAAACTTTTCTTTTCCCAGGTAAATGGCTATCATGGATATTAGCTACCTAATGAAGGTTTTGTTTGCTGATCTGCCGTCCAAGTCATATGTGTAACCCCTGTCATCTTGTCAAGCATGGTCAGGGCAACGCTAAAAGATCCTTATCACTGAAAAAGATAAGTTTTTCAGGGCAAGATCATCCACAGTTTTTCATGACTATTCGTCTGAAAGTAATCTATTTTTATTTACTTAGGTCTTTCAGTAATGCAAGTCTCGAATGCCTTGCATTTGTGAAATGCGTTTTGCTCCGGCAGATCCGATTTGATTACGCACGAGATTCAAGTAGCTCATACCCTGCAACTTGGAAATGCTAGTTGCCCCCGCATCTGCGGTTTTATTGTAGCTGAGATCTAATGAGGTAATGCCTTGCATACGAGAAATGCTCTGTGCTCCTGCATCTCCGATGTTATTGTTGCTGAGATTCAAGGAGGTAACGCCTTGCATACGAGAAATGCTCTGTACCCCTGCATCTCCAATGTTGTTGTCGCTGAGATTCAAGCAGATTATACTTTCCAACCTGGAAATGCTAACTGCTCCCGCGGCTCCGATTTGATTACGGACGAGATTCAAGCAGCTTATACCCTGCAACCTGGAAATGCTAGCTGCTCCCGCATCTGCGATGTTATTGTAGCTAAGATCCAAAGAGATAATGCCTTGCATATGAGAAATGCTCTGTGCCTCCGCAGGTCCGATTTTATTGTTACTGAGATCTAAAGAGGTAATACCCTGCAACTTGGAAATGCTAGCTGTCCCCGGCAATTCAATGAAATTCCCGCTTAGAACCAAGGAGGTAATGTCTTGCATATGAGAAATACACTCTGCCCCCATAGGTCCTATGGAATTGCCTTGGAGATCCAAGAAGGTAATGCCTTGCATACGAGAAATGTACTCTGCCCCCGCAGGTCCAATGGAATTCGAGCGTAGAATTAAGGAGATCATGCCTTGCATACGAGAAATGCACTCTGCGCCCATAGCTCCTATGGAATTCCAGCTGAGATTCAAGTAGGTAATGCCTTGCAACTTGGAAATGCTAGCTGCTCCCGCATCTTCGATGTTATTGTAGCTAAGATCCAAGGAGGTAATACCTTGCATATGAGAAATACTCTGTGCCCCCGCATTTTCGATTAAATTCCATCGGAGATTCAAGCAGGTAATGCCCTGCATACGAGCAATGCTCATTGCTCCGGCAGCTCCGATGGAATTTCTGTTGAGATCCAAGGAGGTAATGCCCTGCATATGAGAAATGCTCATTGCCCCCGGATTTCTGATTTGATTGGAGCTGAGATCCAAGCTCGTAATTGCCTGCATTTGAGAAATGTGCTTTGCCCCGGATTCTCCTATTTGATTGGAGCTAAGATTTAAGTATTTGACTCCCTTCATTTGAGAAATATGCTTTGCTCCATCATTTCCTATTTGATTATTACGAAGATTTAAGCTTTCGATCTGCTGAATTTGAGAAACAAGAATCGCCTGTTCAGCTGTTATTTGCATGCTGCTAAGATCCAGATTTCTGATGTTATTAATATTCAAAGTTCTGATTTGCTTCATTTTAAAAATGTAACGAGCTCCAGGATTTCTTATTTGATTATCGTAGAGATTCAAAGCGATAATACCCTGCATTTTTGAAATCTGTTCTGCCCCAGCATCTCCGATTCCATTGAAATCAAGATTCAAGTCTTCGATCCCCTGCATGTGTGCGAGGTAAGAAGCTCCGGCATCTCCGATTTGATTTTCAGCAAGATTCAACGTTTCAATTCCTTGGATTTGGGCAATGTAGTAAACGTCTTCCCCCTGGATTTGGTTATGCTTGAGATTTAATCGTTTTATCCTGACTCTGGTGAGATTTATAGGTTTAAAGGAACCGATCTGATTATTGCTGAGGTTTAAAGTTTCAAGCCCCTGCATGGTAAGAATCTCCAGAAACCCGTCATTTGTTATTTGATTGTTCGGGAGATTTAACGTTTTGAGTCCTTGTATTCGAGTTATGGCAGACACGGCTAAGTCATCGATATGCTGATTTTCTAGAGTTAAACTTTCCAAATTGTTCAAATACGCAGCGTTCTCTAAAAACTGATGGACCGAGAGACTATTTCCATGAAGATTTTCAACGCAGTTCAGGGACAATTCCTTAAGACCCGGAGGAAGTCTCCTGAATAGCTCAGTATCTATTTTTGAATGTGAAATTTCTAATTTTTTGATACGTCGAACATTATTTTTTTGAAGAAATTCTGGAAGCTCGGCATTAGTTATGGTTGTCTCAAAAAGTCCTAGTTGAGTTGAAGAAGGTTCGGGGCTATGGTGCATGGCACGAGCAAAAGCGGCATAGTATAAAAAAGTTGCTACCGAAAAAACTCTCATGGTGCTCATCTGAAGTTCATTACTTCAAGGAGATTTTTTAATCAACTTTTTTCGCCTATTTTTGATTTTTTAGTGAAATTAAAATTATTTAACTAAATATTTTTAAAGGATTGATAATTTTTGCCTATGTGCTGAGTATTTTAACTGGTACTATTGTAAAATAGTTGATGGTAACTTTTTTTGCTTCTTGGGATGGTATGGCTTCATGCTTTCAGGGGAATGCTTTAAGTAACCTCGAGTTTTAAGTTTTTTTTAAATTTAATTAATTTATTTTGTGTGCCCGGCATACGTAAAACTAGTAGACGGAATGAGAGTTCCTGTCCCTGAAAGTAGGGAAGATTAAAATCAAGGGTGCTCAAAGAAACTCAATCAAGCTACCTGAAGAAGGAATAACGGTCTGAGGGATGTGGAATCTAAAAACAAAGGAAATCCTTTTTAATTCTATAGGTTCTATTGTTGAATAGTTTTTTTTGTCTATTCCTAGGATGCTATAAGCCTTGCATCGCAAGCGAAGTTGTGCGCCCGGTATGCGCAACTAGCTGGTGGAATACCAGTTTTGGTCCTGAAAGGAGGGAAGACCAAAATCA
>DAISZI010000217.1:0-3254 GCA_036824885.1 Oligoflexia bacterium | reverse complement strand
ATAAATTTTACGATTTTTCATGTCTTAAAACCCTATCTTCTCGCCCCCCTATTTTTAACACTTGGCAATTCAACTATCCTGAGACACGGGGCAACACCCCAGAGCTAAGAGGCTATAAGAGCCACATCATTTTTTTGAGTATCAATAATGAAATCATGAGGTTGCACACTTACCAACTCATTGGTTTTGTGGGTATAAGCAGGCACTAAGACTCGAATGTAGTTAGTGGTATAACCACTTATCCAGGTCTTAACCCCCTGCCTTTCCATGAGGACGTTATCTAAAGTTTTTGTTTTTAACTCATGAAGAATACTTCGATAATACTCAGTGAGACGCTGCATGCTCATATCTATGAGGATCTTGGATCTTTGCATGCGTAGTTTTGGTTCAACTAAGTGAGGTAACCTGCTTGCGGGGGTTTGATGCCTTTCACTATAAGGAAATACGTGCAGTCTTGTCCAAGGTAAGCTTTCTAAAGCCTTTTGAGTCCATTCAAAATCTTCATCTGTTTCTCCAGGAAATCCAGTGATCACGTCCATACCCACAAAAATACCACCTGTGAGGGGATAGTTTTTGGAAAGATTCGCAATGGATTGTAGTGTATGCTCTACTTCAGAGAATCTATAACGTCTTTTCATCAAACGAAGAATTTTAGAGTGAGGACTCTGTAAAGATACATGAAAATGCCCACAAAGCCTCGTGTTCTCTTCCATTAAATGTAATATTTTAGGAGTGATTTCAGTAGGATCTAAAGAGCTTAAGCGCAACCGAGGTAAGGCGGTTTTTTCTAAAATGATCTCAATTAAATCCTCTAAGTTTTTTTGGTTTTCACGAAAACTATAATCTCCAATATTTGTTCCGGTCAGTATCACCTCTTGAATACCTTGCTCCAAGAGGCTCTTGACTTGTTCAACGAGCATCTGAGGAGAAGGGTTTCTACTGGGACCCCGAGCATAAGGAATAATGCAATACGTGCAAAAAGAGTTACAACCTTCTTGGATTTTTAAAAAAGCACGGGTTTTTTTAGTGTGACCTTCCTCCGCAGGGGTCTTGAAAGAATCTAAAAAAGGCCAAATTCTTTCTGTGGGATGCTGTGACAAAAGCTCTTGATACTCAATGACTGATCCTAAAATTTCACCTTGTTTTTTTTTTGGATCATCAGCAAAGAGTGACAATTTCTCTAAAACTAAATCTACCAGTCTATTTTTATCTTGATTCCCTATAACAAAATGGGTCCCAGGAGTTTTTGCAAGTTCTGTAGGAGCTACTTCAGCAGCACATCCAGTAATCACAATACAGGCATCAGGGTGCTTGCGTGCCAGCTGAGATGCTGTTTTCTTCGTTTGACGATTGGCTTCTTCAGTAACTGTACAGCTATTGATAATACAAAGCTTAGGCTCATTTTTTGCATCAGGTGACCAACCTAGATCTTGAAGCTCTTTCTCAATTCTTTGACTGTCATAAACATTGGCTTTGCAACCCAATGTCTTTAAAAGATAGGTACTCATGAAGCATAGGCCACTTGAGGTTCAACGCGGTCAATCCAAGCCCCTCCGAGGACTTCATCGCCTTCATAAAAGACAATCGCCTGACCCTCAGTAATCGCTCGCTGATCCTCTTCGAACTTAACAGAAATACAATCACCTTCCAAGCGAGTCACTTGGCATCTGCTTTCTTTATGCTGAGAACGAATACGTGCTTTGCAATACATGCTAGGACTAGGGATAGGACGAATCCAGTGAGCATGCGATGCGATTAAATGCTTACGAAACAAATCTTTTTCAGGACCGACAATGAGTGTCTGTGTTTGAGAATCAAATCCTGTCACAAAATACTGATCATGATGCTTTGTTTTCAGTGCTAATCCCTTTTTTTGACCGATGGTATAACGGTAAAGACCCTGGTGTTCTCCCACCGGAGTTCCATCAGCAAGCTGGATTAGACCAGGTGGACGAAGCTCTGCAGGAACTTTTTTTTCAATGAAGTGCTGGTAGCCCTCTGCTCCAATAAAGCAAATTTCTTGACTGTCGGGTTTTTGAGCCACCTTCAATTGAAATTCTTCTGCTAATTCTCTCACTGCACTCTTAGTGAAGGCACCTAAAGGCATCAAAGTTCTTTCTAAAGCCTTCTGAGTACATCCAAATAAAAAGTAGGATTGATCTTTTTGCTGATCCATCGCTTTATAAAGGCGATAAACTCCATCGTCTTGAATCACTCTTGAGTAATGACCTGTAGCAACAAAATGGCAGCCTAATTCATCGGCTTTTTGAAAAAGATAGCTGAATTTAATTTGATTGTTGCATTGAGCACAGGGATTCGGGGTGCGGCTTTGAAGGTACTCGTGAACAAAATAATTAACGACGTAATCTTCAAAGACATCTTGTGCGTTAACGGTATAATAAGGGATGTCCATTTGATCACATACTTTGCGAGCATCGTTGGCATCTACGGTGGAACAGCATCTTCCTTTAAGTTTTTCTTCTCCTCCTCCATTCCAAAGCTGCATATGCACTCCGATAACATCGTAACCTTGGTTCTTCAGTAGTACTGCCGTAACGGAGCTGTCAACCCCTCCACTCATAGCAACTAAAACTTTTTTATTTTTTTCGTTCATCCTTCCTCACTGCATTTCTGATACGGTCTACTACTTGCACAAGAACCCCTACAAAAGATTCAAGCTCCTCCCAAGAAGGCAAGTGCAACTCTTGCATGGGCAAGGAGATCCTCAAAGCAGCCATTGCCTCTAATCTCGTTTTACCCATAGCCATGAGGGTATGAGAAGGTTCCAAAACTCCACTTGAGCAGGCAGAACCCGCACTAACACAATAACCCGAAAGGTCAAGTGCCATCACAAGCCCATCTCCTAAGACACCGTCAAAGCTCAGATTCGAGGTATTTGCAACACGCGCTGATCCCCCATTGATCTTAGTTCCGGGAATCCTCTCCTTGATAGCATTTTCCAATCGATCTCGCAATGAAGCAACGTAAGCAATCTTATCTTCCCTCAAATCTAAGCATGCTCCAGCTAAGCTCATGATACCTAAGCTATTTTCTGTTCCGCCTCGTTTAAACTTTTCTTGATGTCCTAAAAGAAGAGGAAGTAAATTTTTCTGATTGGTCCAGATCACTCCTGTGCCCGCTAATCCTCCTATTTTATGAGACGAAAAACTCATGTACTGCACTTGAGTCTGTTTTAAATTCAGTGGAATTTTTCCCCAAGCTTGAATGGCATCTACATGCAAAGGTAAACCATA
>DAISZI010000216.1:0-3255 GCA_036824885.1 Oligoflexia bacterium | reverse complement strand
AATTGGCACCGATGTTTGGGGAATCGGATCGTAACAAGATGCATGGTAGACGGAGCAATCCTTGATAGCTAAAGTGACACGGTCGAGGAGGGCATTACTCATTCTCCTACCTCGAAAAACCCATGGAGAATCAATGCCGATAAACTCCAGTTTTTCACGGTCTATTTCCCGTGCGTGTACATTGTCGTGGAAACCCGACAGCAAAAATGGCGTAATGTCATTTCTGCGACTCAATGCAACCGCAAGCTCACATATATATTTAGAGATACCTCCGTACTTTTGCCAAGAAAAAACCTGACTGCCCAAAATGACATTCACTTTTTAAGTATATTTTAACTTTGCTTAGCTAACAGATTGGAATAATAACCTTTTAGAAGTTGAAAGTTTAGGGAATTAGTAATTTTCCTGCGGTTAGTTAGTACACTGAGTAGAAAAGATAAAAATGTTTTAATAGTAATCTTTAAGATCCACTTTGAAATGGTACAAGTTGGTTGAGACATCATTTGGGCTTTAGCAGTTTCATATAACCTAATTGCCACTCCCTCACGATAGAATCTGTTTTTAAACCATTCTTTAGTGCATCGTTCAGGATGAACTGAATGAAATACTAGTGCTTCTCCAGCATAAATAGTCGCTCCTCCCATCTCATGGATCATCTCTTCAATCCAGCGTTCATCCCGACCATACGCTGCAAGTGCCGTGTTGAAACCTCCTATTTTCTCAAGATTCTCACGACTTATGGCAAAGTTTGCTCCTACAATATTGAATGACGAATTAACTGAAACCATGTTTTTCGAGCCATAATCGGAACAACTGAGCCAAGGCTTTAAGTCATCTGTAAGCCAATCCGGACAAGGAGCTTTCCACCGAAGGACTGTTCTTCCTCCGTAAATAGCAATAGGATAGTTTTTTGAAAATTCATTATAGGTTTTTCTAAGGCCGATAAGCCAGTCCGGATCCAAAACAGCGTCATCGTCAACAAAGGCAATCAATTCACCGAATGCTGCACGCCAACCCGTATTTCGGACAAAATTGATTCCGATTTTAGTTTCAGTGACAAAATGTGCGGGAACTTCGTTCCTTACTAATTCAAGTGTTTTGGGAGATGTTCCATCAGTCGAGCCATTATCGGCAATAATTATCTCTATTTTCGATAGATCTCCGTTGAGATTATTAAATGATATGAGAAGGTTTTTGAGGTATTGAAGACGATTTTTTGTAACAACAACTATCGATATTGAGGGAGCCAATTCACTAAAAGTAATATCTTTCATTTACTTCATCATTTATGATGCACTTATGATTTTAGCTAGAGTCTCTTTTGCTGATGCCTTTAGTGAATTAAATGGATTTCTGAAGTAATTAGTTGCATTATTAGCTTGTCTCATGCAAATTTCAAAGATTTCAGGATGAATTACTGATTTAATTCTAATTTCATTTCCTGCATCATGTTCATTTTTTTTTGCAATGAAGAGATTTTGACGATACCAGGGCTCAATGCTTGAATCATCCCAAATCTTCCATCTTATTGAATCCTCACACACATAGCCGAATTTGTTGAAAATCTTTTGCCAGTATTCAGGCCACTGGCAATTCACGTGGTGTTGCCCGGTTTGTCCTGGGCATGCCGCTGAAAAATAAATTATATCAGCATGTTTGACTAGTGATTTAATAAGTGTTTCTGAGAAGCCCTCTTCAATGTGCTCTGCGACCTCAAGGCATAGAATAACATCATATGTTTTACTAAGATCCCAAGGAAGAGTAAGATCAAGTGTTTTTATTAGTCTAGGTGAAACATGCAGATCAGATTCAGGAACCTCTACCCCATCAACTCCGAAGACGTCAGCAACTCCCACGTCAGAGGCAGCTCTCATCCATGTTCCTGTACCACACCCTACATCTAGAAGTGATTGAGGAATCTCACTAAATATACTTTGAAAGGCTTTTTTAGAGCTAGCAAGAATATGAGTATTTTTTTTATGATTATAGTCTATTTTCATAAGTCATCTTTTTTGAATAAAGCACACGTTTTCGAACGATTCTATACGGCAGGATTCCGATCGCTTGCTGAGAAAATCATGCACGGCCCTGCTGCATCCGTCCCATGTGTAGTAATCATCAATCACTATTAATCCATTTTTGGATACTTTATCAAAAAGGTTATCTAAACAGATCATCGTAGAATCGTACCAATCACCATCAAGTCTCAGCAGCGCTATAGGATGTTCAAAACAGGTTTTGGGCAGCGTTTCATTAAACCAACCCGGTATCACCTCGAAATTTTCAACTCCTGACAGATTCATCGCTTTGACAGCATCGCTTTTATTTGCGCGGCAGTTATTGTAAAATGTCGGGGAATCAACGTTTTTTTGCCACGCTATTGCGGATTCTCCGTCAATGGCTTTGGCATCTGGGAGACCTTCGAAACTGTCAAACAAGTAGTATCTTCTTTTATTCCCCAGAATCCCCGCTATCCCCGCAATCATCCCGCCTTTCCATACCCCGCACTCCACGATGCACCCGGATACCTTGGCAATTTTTTCAGCGATTACAAGATTGGAACGATACCCCTGGTAAGGTATCATCGTGAATGATCTGTATTTTAGATACAGTCTTTTATAATTTGTATGTTTGATGATATTTGATAATTTTCTCTTCATTTTCAAAAAGAATCTGTTGTTTCGTATTTTTGGATATGACTTATCGGTACAATATTTCCGTGATCGATGCTATGAGGATATGTCCTTCCATTTAGCGGAGAATCTTCAATGATAAATGATACGCATTCCTCAACATAATCATGTGTCTCTGTATTATGTGATCCCACCCATGCTTTTAAGTGGTATTTTCCAGGTATCAAGGGAGGGAGATCAACGCATGTCGTAACAACATGAAATTTATCACTTGGTTTGATAAAGTTCCTACTTTCGGGAATCGCCTGCATGATAGTAACTCCCATGGAGTCCATAATATCAAATGCCATAAACAGGTCTTTATGTTGATATTTTCCAAATAAAACCGACTTTACAATGAGTTTGATGCTCGGCTGCTTTCCTTCAAGAGTGACTTCTATCTCTTGAAAACTTACCCTCGTTTCATCGCTCTTTGGATTTCTCCAGCAATTTTCAATTTTATTTTTTTGATTTATATAAGAATTTATGACTTTATTCGTGCTGTCATTCTCAACCAGATTACCCTTATGCAACAGGATTGCTTTTGAGCAAAGCGTTTGAATGGCTTGCATGTTGTGGCTCA
>DAISZI010000215.1:0-3287 GCA_036824885.1 Oligoflexia bacterium | reverse complement strand
CCATCACTTCCGAAGGATGACCTTCCGCAGCGGCTAAATTCACCAAGCGTCCCTCCGCAAGTAAAAAAATCTTACGACCATCTGGCATCACAAACTCACCATTATTCGCACGAATCTCACTCCAACTCGTCGCAAGTTCTTTCAACTGCTGAATATTGATTTCACAATCGTAATGGCCGGTATTACAAACAATGGCTCCGGATTTCATCTTACGAAAATGACGACCTATGATCACATCTTTCATCCCTGTTGCCGTGATAAAAATATCTCCGACACAAGAAGCCTCATCCATCGTCATCACCTCAAATCCATCTAAAACAGCCTTCAAAGCAGCGGTAGATTTTACCTCCGTCACCACCACACGAGCTCCCATGCCACGCGCACGCATCGCACATCCGCGACCGCAATGCCCGTAACCGGCAACCACAAAGACCTTACCGCCTAAAAGCACATTGGTTGCTCGAAGAATCCCATCAATCGAACTCTGCCCAGTGCCGTAAACATTATCAAAATCCCACTTAGTCTCAGCGTCATTCACCGCAATCACCGGATACTTCAAAGCATCCTGACGAGCCATCGCGCGTAACCGATGAACCCCTGTCGTAGTCTCTTCCGTTCCCCCTAAAATACTCTTCGTCAGGTGAGCATGCATCAAATGAATCCTGAAAAGCAAATCAGCTCCATCATCCAACGTGAGCGTAGGCTGAATCTCAATGGTCTTCTCAATCGCCCAGTAAAACTCCTCCCGAGTCATTCCATGCCAAGCATAAAGAGAGACTTCTTCTGCCATGGCGGAAGCGATATCATCTTGCGTAGAAAGAGGATTACACCCCGACCACGCAACCTGCGCCCCCGCCGCCTTCAAAGTACGAACCAAGACCGCGGTCTCTTTCGTAACGTGCAGACAAACTGCAATCCTCATCCCTTTTAAAGGAAGAGTCTCACGAGCTTCCTCTCGAAATTGCAACAACACCGGCATCCTGCTCTCTGCCCACTCGATTTTTAATCGGCCTTGTGGAGCTAAAGAGGGATCTTTAACTTGAGAAAACACCTTCACATCAGACTGAATTTGTGTAGCACGCACGAAAGTCTCCTTTTTTAGATAAAACTACGACTCCTCATTATCATAGTCCTCCTTCACTTCCTAGTTTTCCGTTTTTTTATTTTCGAAACAATCGGTCTCTTATGCCTGCGGTAAATGATTTTATCATGCGATAGACGATCTAAAACAGGCCACAAAGGATCCAGTCGCTCATGGTGACTCTTTGCTTGAAACCGTTTTTCTGAAGCAGCAAGCTCTCGAATCTCTCGATCAAAATCAGGCGGACCCTGCTTGCGCACGGGTATTTCCGTGAGGCTGGAGCCTAAAGATTCCTCAGATGAGGCTCTCTCAATAGAAGCATGCGTGGGACTCCAGACAACCAAACAAAAAATACCAAAAAGCGAAATTGCTTTTTGCATACGAACCTCCTATTCAATTCAGAAATCCTTCTTCGAATTTCCTCAAGCGGAGATTCAGCAAACCACATACCAATATTCAGCCAGACCCCCCCGGCCTTCCAAACAAAAAACTTGTCGAAATTTTAGGCATCTGACAAAAAGAATAACATGCCTTGGGATGCCATTGAATTAACTGGAGTTCGACAAAACAATCTAAAAAATATTCACGTGCAATTTCCGCATGGTAAACTCACTGTTGTCACAGGACTCTCAGGAAGCGGAAAAAGCTCTTTGGTCTTCGATACCCTGTACGCAGAAGGCCAACGAAGGTACATCGAAAGCCTCTCTCCTTACACAAGGCAGTTCTTAGAAAAAATGGCGAAGCCAGATGTCGACAGGATTGAAAACATCCCTCCTGCCATCGCTTTAGAACAAAGACACCATGCAGCGGGACCCCGAAGTACCGTCAGCAGCCAAACAGAAATCGAGCATTACCTACGCCTGCTATTTGCCAAATTAGGTAAAACACAATGCCTTCGATGTCAAGGCCCCGTCCAGAGCATCCATGCTTCATGGATCTTAAACTGGGCTCAATCCTGGATTCCCCACCGAAAAGCCCTCATCTTAGCTCCATTCCACCTCCAAAAAGCTTCCCTGCTTCAAGATGCTCTTGACTTCCTCAAGCAGCAGGGGTTTCAAAGGCTTTGGATCGCAGACCCCATCGAGCAAGGAGAAATGCTGCTTCTGGAAGATTTTTCTCCCCAAGCACTTGAAAAGAAAAATATTTTTGTCGTTTTAGATCGTGTGCGCACCACTGACTTCCAAGAAGACCAAGCGCAAATTTTAAATTCCATCGAGCAAGCTTTGGCCATCGGTCAAGGAAAAATTTCGTTTGTGGATCTCAGTAGCTCCACTTCCCAATCTTTCACTTCAGGCTTTGCGTGCATCCAATGTGGTCTCCCCCACCACCTACCTGAGCCCTCCCTTTTTTCGTTCCAAAGCCCCATCGGAGCATGCCCTGACTGCAGTGGTTTTGGTACGACATTGCATTTAGATCCCGAAAAAATCATCCCAGACCCTCAAAAAACTTTAAAAAATGGTGCCATTGATCCTCTGTCCAAACCCTCCCTTGCCCATTTAGAAAAAAAACTTTTTCGTTTTTTAGAGGACCACGGTATTTCTATTGGAACGCGCTACACGGATTTAACCGAAAAAGCAAAAAAGTGGATTTGGGAAGGAGACCCAAATCATCCGCAGTTTCCAGGAATTCAAGGCTGCTTTGAACAACTCAAACGCTTCACCTACAAAGCCCCTATACGCATTTTGATCCGTCGGTACCAAAAACAAATCACTTGTACAAGCTGTGAAGGACTCCGATTGCGCCCAGAAGCCGGAGCCGTTCGGATTGAGGGTCAGTCTTTCATGAATATTCTCCAAGGAACTATTGAAGAAACGGAAATCTGGCTTCAAAAACTCAAAGACACTGAAAAAAAGAAAGTCCAAGAAGCCTTCCGCCAACTTGAAAAACGCCTGGGGTTTTTAAATGCTATAGGACTAGGATACCTCACCCTGAACCGACTCGCAAAGACCTTGTCGGGAGGAGAGGCTCAAAGAGTCCATCTGGCAACCCAATTGGGACATGGGCTTTGCGGCACCCTTTACGTTCTGGATGAACCTTCGATAGGACTTCATCCTTCCGATAGCCAGAAACTGCTGAAACTTTTAAAAAAACTTCGAGACCAAGGAAACTGTGTGGTCGTGGTAGAACACGATTTAGAAATCATCCAAGCAGCCGATTGGCTCATTGAGCTCGGTCCTCAATCAGGAAAAGAAGGTGGAAATCTCGT
>DAISZI010000016.1:0-14308 GCA_036824885.1 Oligoflexia bacterium | reverse complement strand
TTTTTTTTTAGATTTCATATGAAGATGGATGTTCCTTTTTTTCTTATGGCAATCTTTATCATCAAATTTCTATTTTTTCAAAAAATATTTTTTGTTGGAAGGTTTTGTATGGCAGTGTAGTATTGTCGATCAGTTAAATCTGTCATTATAATTGAATTACTTCGCTTAGTTTTTTTAAGTTGGAAATGCTCTATTTTTGGGTGTGCCATGTTGCCCTGAGCATTGGTGTTTTCAAATTTCAGGCAAAGAGGGGGGTCTACGATGGTGAAGTGGCCCCAGGAGGGCTTTAAGCTTCATGTCCCTTGGATTTCTTTCTTGTATTGCACATTTTGAATGTTCATAGACCATTTCCTGTCTAAATTTTAATCAAAATGAAAAATAATGAGCATCACTCGATGAATCAAGGGCTTGATCTCCTTCTTGACTCTTAGCATGTTTTATAGGGTATTGAAGATGGAAGTTACGAAAGTGGCAAAGATTTTTCTGATTTATTGAGTGAATGGCATTTTTTTTGCTTGATTCGAGAAGATTTAACCCAAGTGGGATTTGTTAGCTTAAATCTATCTCATTACAAGAGAGGGTTGTATAGCTTCCTGCATGAACCAACCTGAGGTTCAGTGCCATTGGTTTTTAAACCCGTGAGTTATAGCGATATTCTTGTTTGAAGCGTCGGGCTTTTACTGACAAAACTTCATATCTGAGTGTGATTTTTTGGTTTAGTAAGGAAAGAATTACAAGTATAAGCTTTTGATTTTTAAGGATCTTTTTGATATTGATGTTCGTTTTTTCAAGATCGTATCCATTGCTTATCATCTCAATTTATTAAACTATTATTGTTTAATTTATTATGCTTTTTTTGGGTCTATAGAGAGCTTGAGAGGGTTTAAAAAATTCAAATAAGAATATTTTATGGATTCAAGTAGAGTCAAAGCCTAAAAAAGAGGTCTTCAATTTTTTATGTAGATATTGTTTATTAAAAAAGTTGCAATTAACTAAAATTATGTTAGATTCAAATAAAAATTTAGTTTGAGGAGAATTTTTTTATGGTTTCAAGAATGCAGGTTGTTTTTCTTTTGTGTTTGAGTATTTTCTTAGTAGAACAAAGAACTTATGCTGGTAAGTCAGTTGAATCACGGATTGCTTCGACAAGCTCTTCAAAAAAACGTAAAAGAACAAGGTTATGCACTAAGTGCAGATCGAACTTTCTCGAAAATGCTTCGAAAGAATGTTATGAGGGTTCTTCTTCTGATAGTAAGTTCGTTTTTGTCCCAGAGAAAAATTCTAATGAGAATTCCTGTTTTAGTCCTGTCAGTAATTCATGTCCTCTTGGATTTTGTCCGGTAGAATCTCAGGGCTTAGCATTAGAAAATCAGAGTACTGTTTCTGATCGTGCACTAGTTGTGACTTCAGATCGAGCATTAGATCGTATGATCTCAGAGCGTCATGAAGAGATCGAAAACTGCAAGTTAAGACTTGCTGACTCAGCTTCGAAAAAAGATCCAATTGTTGTGGATGCTGCTCATCAATTAGCATTAGATTTGACGATTAAGACACTAGAAGAAACTTCTAGCTCGGAATGTCGTTTGGATGCCATAGCTAAGATCAATCAGTTTTTCCCTGAAGTTTATTTCAAGCTTTTTGGAGAAAGTCCTACTGAATTCAATTATAGCGTGCGTTCTGTTTCTGAAATAGAAAATGGGGTTGTTGCTGTCGAAGTGATTTCCAAGAAATCAGCAAATTTTCAAGCAACGAGTTCTTCTTTTGTATACTACACAACTCATTAATTTAACCTATAGAAAGCTATTTTATATGAAAAATACTTATAGATTGTTTTTTTTAAATTTGTTTTTTATGATGCATGCTTCCGCTCTTCACGCCAATGATTGTTTCTTGTTGGGCACACCAGACGATACGCAAATTAAGTATTGTTGCAAAAAAGGTGGCAACCATCCTAATAGTTTCAAGGCTACTGAAGAAAGTTGCTCTTACCATGGTGATCCAGGGATCGTTCATGAGTTTTTGAATCATAAATTAACGGAAGAAAGCAATGATTCTTCTCACAAAGAGGAAGAGATTTTGGAAGAAGGTGCTCATGATTTCACTGATTATTCTTTGAATTTAATGTGGATCAATCAAGACTTAGATCAAAATGGAAAATATATTTTTCCGGCAAAAAATGAAGAAGAGCTCAAGAATAATTTTTTAATGAATATTAAAAAATGGGCATCTTCGATGAGAGAAGGAAGTACCATCCAGCTATGGTATGATTCGGATTTCGTTTACGAGAATGCCTCTGAAGAGACTCAGAAAGTATTAGAAAAAGTGTTAGGTGATACATCCAACAAGATTGTTTTTCGAGATGTGAGAGATTTAGAAGAAGTAAAAGAGCATGAAAAGGTTTTCTCTGAAACAATGCCTATTAATTTTAGGTTCGATCTTCTTCGTGCTATGATTGCTTATCATAGTTTAATGGATCATGAAAATGAATATTTTGTGTATGCTGATTTAGATGTCACTCCCCTTTCAGAAGGAGATATTTTTGATGAAAAAACGAAAAAGACTCTTGAGGATTTTGGAATTGTGATGGCTCGTGATTATCGTTTAGGTTTTGAAAATGCATTTCAAATCACTAGTCAAGATTTTGATCTTTTGAAAGCTATCAAAAAGGTGCTGATTGATGTATCTATTAATCAAGCCAATTCTTTTTTTGAAATGAATCAAGGAAAGAATTTTTCGAAGAGTTCGGAATCTTTGAATCAAATGGTGTACGATAATTATAAAACTATGTTTGATTATTTCTACCATTTAAAAGGATGGGGGAAATTAATGGATCATTCAAGATCCATTTCGGAAATTGAATCGCTTCCGATTACTGCTTTTGGAGCTTATCCGAAGAGAAAAGGTTTGCATCTTGAAAATAAAAATGAAAAAATTCATTCGATCAAATCTTATTTTGATCCATCTCATGGAACTATTGAGCACCAGAATGAAGCGTTTTTTCCTACTAAACAGGTAACAAGACCTAATTTGCACTTGGGAGGCATGTCAAAAAGATCTGAAGATTATATTTCGGTGAAAAAATATCCTCAAAAATTATTAGAAGCCTTGGAAGATACTGAGGGATTCGATAATGTTTTTCTTCATTTAGCAGTAAGAAACAATGACATCAAAAGCATTAAGCTGATAGAAAGTGAACTTGATGTGGAAGACTTTGCTCAGGCCTTTGGTTCAAAAAGTAAAAGGTACAATGACGATCAGCTCACTCCATTCAGTATTGCTATTGAGGAGGGAAGGAAAGAAATTATAGAAATAGTAATGGATAGTTTATCTGAGCGTCCTGATTTACTTCAACAAGTAGTTAAAACGATCGAAGAAAGTACTTTTTTGAAAAAAGGTGAACGAAAAATTACCAATTCTCATGTTGAGTTTTTAAAATGGTTGTTCGAAACATGTGCTGATGATGAAGTTCTCCTTGGTTCTTTGTCTAAATCTCTTCTTGTGAGAGATTTATGGGGAATGAGTTTTTTTGAAAAATCGATCATAACAAATCATTTATCAATTATCGAAATGATTGCTGATGCATTAGAAGAGTATCCGGAATTGTTTTCTGAATTTATGCTTTCTACTAAATATTTAGAAGATAAGAAGTTTTCTGGTGCGAATGCTGAAATGATGGGATCATTACGTAGTCATGGATTCATTCAGCAAGATTTAGATTCTCAAGAAGAGGAAGAAGATAAGTAGCGTTTTATTTTTCTTGGCTCCCTAGATGGTTCTCGCAAAAAATGACTGATAATAAGGATGGTGTTCATGAAATGAAAAAAAATCTTGGCTCTTGTCAAACCATCGGAAAAAAGTAGAAGATTCAGATAAAAGACTGAAATCAGAAATATCTTTTTGCAGAAGAAAACGAACTGGTCCTAAAAAAGGGCACGAATCAATGGTTGTCGCTGGTACTGGGGTCGAAGAGACTCAGAAAGTAGTGCAATGGGCTACTGCTTCGGCAACCATTGTTTTTCGAGATGTAAAAGATTAGAAGTATCTAGATCTTCTTTTTCAATGGCTTGGTGAAGCATTTTCTGGGGATTCTTGTTTTTTTGCTGCATTGGCTTTTGAAGACGCTTTTTCCGCAGGCGTTTTTTAACGTGATGAGCCAAGATTTTTGATCTTTTTTGAGCTTGAATGATTCTCTTAGTTCATGCTCAGTGGAACCATCAGCAGGAATAAATAGATGAGCAGAGGGTTGAGAGATTTGGAATTTCTTGACAGATTGAGGATAGCAAAGTCATTCTTGTGCTCCTAAGTACATGACTTCTTCTTCCAAAGTGATGCCTAGTTGTGTTTTTGCTCGTTGCTTGGCAAGGACAATGAGTGCTCGTACTTCTTTCGCTTGAGCATTTTTGAGATTTAAAATGAAATTACTATGTTTTTCTGAAAACTGTGCATTTCCTATACGGTAACCTCTTAAACCTAGGGCATCCATAATTTCCCAGGCGTATTTTCCAGGAGGATTTTTAAAGACACTTCCACAAGATAAGAGTTGGGTTGGTTGGTTTTTTTTTCTTCGTTCGAAAAGTAAGCTGAGTTTTTTTTCGATGGTCTTTGGATCTTCCCGATCAATCTCCCATTGAGCTGACCAAATGAGTCCATTTTTTGGTAAGAAGAGGTTTCGGCGGTATTCAAAGTTGAGATCCTTTTTAGTGAAGATCCAGCGTTGATCGGGGTCTGTTAAGGATAAGACTTCCACTTGTCTGAGTTTTGTTTGTGTTGCACCCAGGTGAGTTCCTGCATTCATGGCGATGGCTCCTCCTACAGATCCTGGGATACCCGCCAAAAATTCAAGCCCTCCCCATCCTTTTTGGCTACTTTTTCGAAGAAAATGTGTCAAAGATAAGCTTGCTTGAGTGCTGATGAAATCTCGGTGTTCTTCTACGCTAGGAGGGACCTGATTCATTCGGATGACAATGCCTGGGAATCCTGAATCTGAAGCAAGCACATTGGAGCCTTGACCCAGAACAAAAAAAGGTGCTTGGCTTTTTTGAATATTGCGTGAAAGCCAATGGATGTCATTGATGTCTTTAGGGAAGGCAAGGATGCTTGCCGGACCTCCGATGCGGTAGTAGGTATGCCGATGAAGCGGCTCGTTAAAAAGCAGGGTGCCTGAAAAATGGGCATGTTTTTCAAAGCAAGAGAGATTCACGATTAGGCTTCCGAGGGGATTAATTGTTCAGCAAGGCGAGTGATGGATCCTGCTCCTAAACACACAATGAGATCACCTGGAGAGAACCATTGTGAAGCAATGACGCGTGTTGAGGCAAGGTTTCCTGAATAAAGGACGGTTTGATGAGAGGGGGCATGGTGTTGTATGGCTTGGGCTAGTGACTCTGCATCAATGCCGTCAATGGCTTTTTCTCCTGCAGTATAAATATCTGTAATTAAAACTCGATCGCTTTTTGCAAAAGCACGCAAAAATCCATTTTTACAATGAAGTGTTCTTGTATATCGATGAGGCTGAAAAATGGCGATGATGCGTCCTGGCCAAGCATTTCGGGCAGCTTCTAAGGTTGCTTGAATCTCGGTGGGATGGTGGGCGTAATCATCGATAATGAGTTGTTGGGTATGGGAATTCTCAAATCGGACTTCAAAACGTCTTTTTACCCCCTCAAACTTCGCAAGTCCTTCAGCAATTGTTGGAAAGTCAAGTTCGAGCTTTCTTGCCATGAGAATGACTCCCAGTGCATTTAAAATATTGTGCCTTCCTGGTACCTGAAGTTTCAATGGTCCTAAATGACGTGGTTTTTGGGTCGAGTTCTCCTGTTCGTAAATTTGACAATGGGATCCGAACCCTGTGCATGCAACTTCTTTCGCGTGAAGGAAACAGTTCTCAGAGAAGCCGTATGTCAAAAAGGGTTTAGTAAATCGATCGATGCAGCGATTGACTCCAGGATCCTCAGCGCATAAGGCTGCAAGACCATAAAAAGGAAGTTTAGCGACGAATGCCAAAAAAGCTTGATCGATCGTTTGAAGATTCTGATAGTGATCTAAATGATCGTTGTCGATATTGGTGATGATGCCATAGGTTGCAGGCAGGTGAAGGAAGGAGCCATCACTTTCATCTGCTTCTGCTACGACAAAAGGACCTCTCCCTAATTTAGCGTTACCCCCTAAAGCATTGACCTTTCCGCCGATGACTGCTGTTGGGTCATACCCTGCATGAAACAAAACAGTTGCAAGCATCGAAGTTGTGGTCGTTTTTCCATGGGAGCCTGCGACAGCAATGCCTATTTTGCCTCGCATGAGTTCTCCTAGCATCTCTGCTCTTGGGATCACAGGTATTCGACGCTTTTTTGCCTCTTGAATTTCAGGATTCAGAGGGTCAATCGCAGAAGAAACCACGACCACCTGGGCTTTACCGATATTTTCAGGTTTCTGCTCAAAGGCAATGGGGATGCCCATGGCACTTAATTTTCGTGTGGTTTCAGAAGCCGCAATGTCAGAGCCTGTCACCTGGTATCCTTGGTTGCAGAAAACTTCAGCGATACCGCTCATCCCAATGCCTCCAATACCGACAAAATGGATCACAGTTTCTTTTCGGCGGGGTATATGCATGGCGAGCAAATGTATCAGGTTTTCTTCTTCAGAAAGAGAGAAAAAACTTTCAAGTGATTTTATTGTTTATGGAGGGGGTTCTCATCATCAGGGAAAGTATGGTATGAGTGCTTGTATGGGGCGTTGGATTTATGTATTGGCGGTTGTATGGGTTTTGGGTTGTTCCACAGGGAAGGTCTGTTTGAAAAAAACAAAAGAGAAGGAAAGTCAAGTACCTTTAGTTGCAGGTGTTCAGGTACATCGATTTATTTTTGACAATGGTTTAAAACTTTTGGTGGTTGAGGATCATGCCTCACCCACCTTCGCCTATCAAACCTGGTTTCGGGTGGGCTCACGGGATGAAGTGCCAGGGCGAACGGGTCTTGCACATCTATTTGAACACATGATGTTTAAGGGCACTCAGACGATGAAAGAAGGAGAATTTGATCGTCTTTTAGAGCGAGTGGGTGCAGAAGGAGAAAATGCCTTCACTAGTCGGGATTTTACTGCTTACGTTCAGGAGCTTCCGAGTACGCAACTTGAGTTGATTGCTCGTGCTGAAGCAGATCGTATGGTGCATTTGGTTGTCAATCAGAACTCTTTTCGAACCGAAAGGGAAGTTGTTCAAAATGAAAGGCGTTTTAGAACAGACAACCACCCTGATGGTATCATGGATCAAAGTTTATTTGAGTTAGCTTTTCAAAAGCATCCTTACCACTGGCCCATCATTGGTTATGAAGAAGATTTAAATAGAATGACTGAAGTGGATGCTAGGCAATTTTACCAAAAATTCTATGCGCCTCAGCAAGCAACGATTATCGTAGTAGGAGATGTGTCGGCTTCAAGTGTTCACAGTATGGTGCAAAAGTATTATGGGAAGCTTGTTGGGGGAGAACCCGTTATTTCTGCAACTACGATGGAGCCTGAACAAAAAGCGCCACGGCACAAGCAGCTTGCGTTAAATATTCAGGTGGAGAAGTTTTTGATGGGGTATCATATTCCGTCAGTACTTCATCCCGATGCTGCGGTTTTAAATACCATTCAAGCGGTTTTAACCGGTGGCAAGAGTAGTCGACTGAATCTTCTGCTTGTGGAGACAGGGGTAGCTATTGGGGTGGATTCTGATGCGGGAACGAGTAAGGACCCATCGCTTTTTGTGGTTGCTGTGAATTTGCAAAAAGGACAGAAAGCGAAGCATGCTGAGGAGATAGTGTTAAAAGAGTTTCATCGGCTAGGAGAGGAAGGCATTTCTGAAGAAGAGCTTCAGCGGGCAAAAAATCGTATCAAGTTTGAGTACTACCGTCGGTTGGGCTCCAATGTCGATAAAGCTTATTTTTTAGGAAGTTACGAAAGCATCGCGGGTGATTTTCAGGCGGGTATTCGACTGCAGGAGGCTATTGCTCGAGTGACTTTGGCTGATTTCAAGCAGGCGATAAAACGGTATTTTTTTCCTGAGAACCGAAGTGTCATAGTAGGGGTCAAAAAATGAAACCCCTATTTTTCATGAGTTTTTGGGTGGGAGGTCTTTTGAGCTCGATGGGTTTTGCTTCTCAAGTGCTGTTTGAAAAAGAAGAAACATTGCCTTTGGTGTACTTAGATTTAGCGGTTCCGATAGGATACGCGTCAGATCCCGAAGGTCAGTTAGGACTGGCCCGGTTTACGGCCGAGATGCTTCTGAGGGGAACTCGATTGCAAACGAAGGTTCAATTGGATTTGGCATTGGATCAGATAGGTGCAACTTTTGAAGTGGATATTCGTCCTGAAGCCATTGTTTTTCGAAGTGCTGTTTTGTCAGATCACCTCGATCCTTTTTTGAAGCTTTTGTTTGAGGTCCTGACGGAGCCTTCTTTTCCTGAGCTTGAAATTCAAAAGCTGAAGTCAGAGACTCTTTCAACCATTCAAGAAGAACTTGGGCATGATATTTCGCTTGCTGCGAAAAATTTTAATCGCTACCTCTTTGATCGGCATCCTTATGGAAAGTCTGCTTTGGGGAAGACTCAGGATGTCAGCCATTTCACTCGAGATCAGGTAAGGGCTCATTATCAAAAGCTATTTAAAAATCGTTCGATGATTTTATTGGGTACGGGATGGGCTTCGTCCTCACGCATAGAGGCTTGGGCGAAGCAATTGGATCAAGCTTTTCATGATGATTCGGGAGTGTGGGAGCAGTCAGTGCCTGCGCCTAAGAATCCAAGCAAGCGCAGGCTTGTGATTGTAAACAAGCCTGATCGAACTCAGGCTCAGATTTTTGGGGGACAAATAGGACTTCCTATGACCGATCCTCATTTTTTTCCGCTTTATTTAGGCAATCATGCCTTTGGTGGGGGGTCTTTTTCTGCAACTTTGATGGTAGAGATTCGAGTGAAGCGCGGGTGGAGTTATGGAGCTACTAGTGGGTTTAGGCCCGCTAGGAAGCTGGGTTCTTGGCGGTTTCATCTTTTTCCTGCTGAGAAAGATTTACCTGGGGCATTAGGGCTTACGTTGAAGCTTATGGATCAATTGCGGACCGAGGGGATTAGCCAGGAGGCTTTTGAGTTTACTCAGCAAAGTTTGGTTCAGCGTGCTGGGTTTATGTACAATACCCCTCAGAAGAGAATGGAAAATCGGTTGCAGGAGCAAATTTTTGGCTTGCCTGATGGTTTTATGAGGACTTTTGGGGAATCGTTGAAGAAGGTTTCTTATCAGCAAGTACGTGAGGCTTGGAGAGAGTTTTTGAAGAAGGATCAATGGGTTGTAGTGGTCGTGGCTACTTCAGAGCGTGTGAAAGAGGCATTGTCTTCAGAGTTGGGAATTGCTTCGGATCAAATTGAGGTGGTTTCGTACACAGATGAGTGAGTGTGGCTCGTGGGATTGAAGTTGAGACGCCCGTGGGCAAATGGCAAAAAGCATTAGTTGTTTTTTTTTCTTTAGGAGTGCTCGGAGGGTTTGGTTTTGGTATTCACCGCTCCATGCATGCTTCTCTTTTTTTGTTGCGTAAGGTTGAGGTTCAGACTTCCCAGGGATTCGTTCCTTATGATCGCTCTTGGCTGCTTGACGTTGCTCAGGTTCCTTCGAGTAATCTTTTTTATTTAAATTTGCGTGCTATCGAGCATCGTCTCCTGGCATTAGATGCTATTTCTTCGGTTGTTCTTCAAAAAAAACTTCCTGATACCTTAGTGATTTCAGTAAGTTATCGTGAACCCGTGGCAATTTTTCAAACTCACCGAGGAAAGCTTGCTTATGTCGATGCTGAGGGAAGAATTTTTGGAAAAGTGGACTTTTTGACTGCACAGAATCTTCCTTTTTTGTCGGGATTTGTGTATTCTGACGCTAAGACGTATCATCAGCAAGTGGATGGCTCTTTTTCTTTGGCTACGGGTATAGAGAAGATAAGAGAGGCTCTTTTCTTTCTATCAGCTTGGGAGTCTTCTGGAATAGCTCCTGTGTCTCTGCTTTCAACGCTTCAATGGGATCAAGAGAGAGGTTATCGGGCTTGGGTTATCTACACGATTCGTAGGAGAGCTATTCCAGGTCCTTACCAGCATCAGCCTGTTCGAGTCGTTGTAGAAATAGGTAGGACGATGGATGCAGCATTGAAACTGAAATTATTGCAACTTTCCAAGGTATTTCAGTATTTGAGTAAGAATGGTATTGCAACGCGTCATATTTGGGTAGATGCTGGGAAAAAGATAGTTGTCAAAACAGTCCGTGATTCATAAAATTCTGAACGGGAATTTTTGAGGAGTAGGACCGAGCCCGTTTGGGTTCTATTGAGGAGATTTTTGAGATGTCTAAGAAAGATTTTGTGGTAGGACTAGATATCGGAACAACAAAAATTTGCTGTATTGTCGGTGAGTTAGTGGATGGCATGCCCCATCCAGGGGTGGATATTGTAGGCATCGGAACGGCCCCGTCTTCTGGGCTTCGTAAGGGTGTTGTTATTAATATTGACGCAACTGTTGAAAGTATCACTAAAGCAGTTGAAGAAGCAGAGTTAATGGCCGGCGTTGAAATTTCTACGGTTTACACGGGAATTGCTGGTGGTCATATTAAGTCATTTAATTCAACTGGAATCGTGGCTGTCAAAGACAAGGAGATCACAGAGAATGATGTGCAGCGTGTGATTGATGCTGCGAAGGCTGTTGCGATTCCTTTAGATCGAGAGACCATTCATATTATTCCCCAAGAGTATATGATTAATGATCAAGATGGGATTCGTGATCCCATTGGGATGAGTGGGGTTCGATTAGAGGCTAAGGTGCATATTGTCACGGGGGCTGTTTCTTCTGCTCAGAATATTATCAAGTGTGCAAATAAGGCTGGATTGAATGTTGCTGAGATTTGTTTAGAGCCCATTGCTTCTAGTGAGGCAGTTTTGTGTCAGGATGAGAAGGAGCTTGGAGTTTTATTGGTGGATATTGGAGGGGGTACGAGTGATATCGCTATTTTTAAAGATGGCGCGATTGTTCATACGGGAGTGCTTGCTATTGGTGGAAATCATATCACCAATGATGTTGCAGTAGGTCTTCGGACTCCTCAGAATGAAGCTGAGAAGATTAAGATTAGACATGGATGCGCTATGACTTCCTTAGTGAAGGTAGATGAAACGATTGAAGTAGCAGGAGTAGGGGGTAGGAGAGCTCGGATTTTGTCTCGAAGATTACTTGCTGAGATTATTGAGCCTCGTGTGGAGGAGATTTTTTCTTTAATTCAGCGTGAGATTATGAAATCAGGTTACCAGGAGCTTTTATCTGCAGGGGTGGTGATCACAGGGGGAGCGACTCTTTTGGAGGGAATGCCTGAACTGGCAGAATTTATTTTTGAGCTTCCGGTGAAGCGTGGGTTACCTCAAAATATTGGAGGTTTGAAAGATGTGGTAAATTCACCGAAATTTGCCACAGCGGTGGGATTACTGAAATATGGTGCGAAAAATATGGCTAAAACTCGGTTTCCTATTCGAGAAAAGAATATTTACGATAAGGTCCGAGGATCTATGAGAGCCTGGATCAGGGATTTATTTTAATCTGAGATTCATTGCGAATCCAACGTTTGGAGATAGTATGTTTGAAATTGATCAGCTGGGAATGCAGGGCGCGAAAATCAAGGTAGTGGGTGTAGGTGGGAGTGGTTGTAATGCTTTAAATACGATGATTCGCACGGGGTTAGATGGGGTGGAATTTATCACCGCTAATACTGATCGCCAGGCATTAGACGCTTCTTTAGCTCCTTTGAAATTAGCCATTGGCCAAGAATTGACGAAGGGATTAGGAGCGGGAGCAAATCCTGATATTGGGCGTAAGGCTGCTTTGGAAGATTACGCTAAGATTTCTGAGACGCTTTCAGGGGCAGACATGGTTTTTATCACCGCAGGAATGGGTGGAGGAACAGGTACAGGAGCCGCGCCTGTCTTTGCTAAGATTGCCAAAGAGGTGGGAGCATTGACAGTGGGTGTTGTGACCAAGCCTTTTTTATTTGAAGGTAAAAAGCGGATGCGTCATGCAGAGCAAGGCATGAAAATTTTAAGAGAAAGTGTTGATTCTTTGATCACGATTCCCAATCAAAGATTGCTTGCTATCTCAGGGGCGACTCTTTCTATGATGGAAGCTTTTAAGAAAGCGGATGAAGTATTGCTGAATGCAGTGCAGGGGATATCCGATTTGATTAATCATACTGGATTAATCAATAGTGACTTTGCTGATGTGAAGACGATTATGCAAAACAAAGGCCTTGCTTTGATGGGTATTGGGTACGGGGAAGGGGAGCACCGGGCTGTTGAAGCGGCAACGAATGCTATTTCAAGTCCTTTGCTAGAAGATATTTCTATTGAGGGAGCAACGGGTATCATCATCAATATTACCGGAGGAGCAAGTTTAAAGATTCATGAGGTCAATGAAGCGACTACATTGATTATGGAAGCAGCTCATGAAGATGCTGAGATTATTTTTGGAACAGTCATTGATGAAAGCATTAAAGATGCTGTTAAAGTGACGGTGATTGCTACAGGATTAGGTGCCGATGCACTGAATCAGGAGTTACCTCGAGTTCAGCCTTCCATCGTGCTTTCTTCGCAGCCTGTGGTATTGACTTCTGTTGAGCCTGTGAAGCTAGAAAAGCCAGAAGAAATTGGTGTTGGTATGGTTTCTATAGAAGCAACTGCTTGTATTTCGGAGCCTGAAGAGTCTCAAGAGCCTGTGGCTAAAGAAGTGAGTGTGGCAGCGGTAGGGGCACATGCCTCTGCTGACATAGGTGAGCTTGCTCGTGCGCGGGCGATTGCTCAGAGGCTGGGTATTACGCATTTAAGTGATGATGAGTATGATATTCCGACTTACATGAGGCGTCAGCAAGAACGAGAAGTTTGAGGGCATTTTGGCTCCAGATTTTCAGAAGACTGGGGTCATTTTGGCTCCAGGATCCTTTCTTTTTTACAAGATAGTTTTTGGGGAATTCTGATTTTTATGGGTGAGCTTGAACGAAGAGACTTGGCATTCCTTTCGCAAAAGAGTTTTTGCGGAGGGGAAATGGATGACCCAAAAAATAGTAAGAAAACTCAGGTGGGAACAAGTTTTAGAATTCAAAGCGATGTTTGAAAAAGAATACCAAAGGCTCAAGTATCAAGAAAGCTCTTTTCCAGAGCCTTCTTCCTTGGTTCAGGAACTGGAAGCGTCTGTTCATGCACGTCTTCAGGAGCGCTTAGCTAAAAAATTGAAAGCTATTGAGAGGGCTTTTCAACAAATTCAATCGGGAACATTTGGAGAATGTGAAGCCTGTGGGGATTTAATTCGGATTCAGCGTCTTTTAGTGCAGCCTAATCAAAATCACTGTGATGTTTGTGACTCAGGTAAGTATGAAGGTATTACCCTTGAGGGCTGGAGGCCCCGTAGTCTTCAAACGAAACTTCGGTTAGCTTGAGCCGCTATCATAATTTTGGCGCAGGCTAAAGCGTCTGATAATGCCTCATGGTGTTGAAGTGGAATGCCTAAAGATTGGCAAACATCAGGAAGCTTCGTGGGATAAATGGACCATTGGGCTCTAGCAATTTCTACAGTGCATTGAAAAGGAATCTGAGGAGGATCGATGGAGTACCTCAGGCAACAGGCTTTGAGTACGCTTGCATCAAATTTTGCATTGTGGGCCACTAAAAAGTCGATGCCTTCAAAGTGAGGACGAAGGTCTTTCCATACGGTAGCAAAAGTAGGCTCTGAAACGACATCATTCCAGCTAATACCATGGATATACGTGAACTGAAAATTTCGGTAGGGAGGACGAATGTATCGAGCCTCTTGGTGAACTACCCGATTGTTTTCCACTTTCACCAAGCCTATCGAGCAAGCGCTGTCTCTGTTTTGATTAGCTGTTTCAAAGTCAATAGCAAGAAAACGCTTAGAGGATTTTTTCATAAAAAAAGTGTCACGATACTATGCATATGATCTGTTTGTCAAGGGTTTGATGCTTTTGGACTACTTGTGGTAGGGATCTTTGCTATTTGGGCCGAATCTTAGAGGATCTTCCTTCTATTTTAGTTTTACTTTCGAAAAATTGGGCTTGTAGCTTCATTTAGCGAATTTTTTGCTACGGTTTCTTCTTTTAGGTCGATTTTTTCAAGGGCCCCTTCAACTACAAACTGCTTATTGAGATATAAATTAAAACACTAGTTATAGTGAGTCAAAAAAATAGGATAGCCTTAGAATTAAAATCGAAGGAGTTTATCATGCCAACAGGTTACAATCACTTAAATTTAGAA
>DAISZI010000214.1:0-3312 GCA_036824885.1 Oligoflexia bacterium | reverse complement strand
CTCATGCGTACCTAATTTTTAAAATCCTTGCAAGTTATTTTTTAAGGATTTTTTTAAAATCTTTCTTTTCTTCTCAAAACAGTGAAAACGGAACAAAAAATCAATTCTTTAAGTAGTTTTTTAGCGTTACCAGAGACAAATACCTACTGCGTAGACACCCTCCTCGCTGAAAAACTTAGCTAAGAATCGAGCACTGTTACCGAAATACAACTAAAAAGTTTTCATGACCCTTCAGCTCTGTCAGTAGATCCCGGAAATCAACTCCCATTTGATGGATCCTTGGTCTTCCCTAGCTAAAAAATAAAACTTAAAAGATTGTTTTCATGAAAAACTATCCAAAAACTTAAAATTTGAGTTAAATGTGCAGTGAAACGACCGTCCGAGAGGATTTTTATGATGAACCAAGGCCATCTTTTAGTCACCGGTGCTGCCGGATTTATTGGAAGCACATTTGTACGCAAAGCCCTAAAGCAGTCTTTCAGAGTCACCATCTTTGATCTTTTGACTTACGCCGGGAAAATGGAAAATATCAGTGAAATTTTGCAGCCAGGAAAATGCGAATTTGTCCAAGGTGACATAGCTGACTTCAGTGCTTTAGATACTCTTTTTTCTAAAAATGATTTTACTGGACTCGTAAATTTTGCAGCCGAGAGTCACGTTGATCATTCTATTGCAGGTCCGAGCAAATTTATTGAAACTAATATCGTTGGAACCTCCACCTTGCTTGAAGTCGCGAGGAAGTATTTCCATGCCTGGGAAAAAAAATTCAGATTTCTTCACGTCTCTACGGATGAAGTATTTGGCACCCTCGGAGAAACTGGAAAATTTAGAGAAACCACTGCTTATGCACCCAACTCTCCCTATTCCGCAAGCAAGGCAAGCAGTGACCATTTAGTGCGAGCTTGGTACCATACTTACGGACTGCCGACCATCATTACAAATTGTTCTAATAATTATGGCCCTCGCCAGTTTCCAGAAAAGCTGATTCCTCTCACGATAACTCATGCGGTAACAGGAAAAACGCTGCCCATTTACGGTACAGGAGAAAATATTCGTGATTGGATTCATGTCGAGGACCACGTAGCAGGAATATTGCTAGCACTTGAAAAAGGACGCATAGGCGAGTCCTACTGTTTCGGCGGAGACTCCGAGCGAAGCAACCTTCAAGTGGTGCATTCAATCTGCCAGACTTTAGACCAAATCCGACCACGAAACGATGGCAAGCCCTACGCTGACTCCATTCGATTCGTAGAAGACAGAGCCGGTCATGACTTTCGCTATGCTATCGATGACAAAAAAGCCATAAAAGAACTCGGCTTTAAGAGAAAATATCCAAAATTTGAAGAAGGACTCCGACAAACAGTGAATTGGTATCTGCAAAGGCTATGAAGACCTAAATCTTGAAACTTGTTTTTTGCCATCTGCTTCTCGATTCCTTGTGACCATTCCGAGGGCCACGGATCTCAGAAGTGGTTTTCCTTCTGTCATCGGCTGTTGCTTTCTCGAAGCCATTTTGGCAACCCCGAGAATGATTTTTAGTCAACAAAGCTGACTCGCTTTACCTAATAAAACGCTTCTGGCCTCGACGCTCAAGTGGCAATTTCTGAGGGGTCCGTTTTTGCTAGAAGATCTCTTGCGAGACCTCCCTGAATTTCCTTCTTTTCTCAATTAATTTGATGATTTTTTTGACTTTTTTTAGGTACCTGAGAAAAACTCATCCCATGTTGATCACTTCTGAATAGCAGCTTGCCAGTTTCTGTGAACAAAAAAAGAGAAGAACCTCCCTTTGAAGCGCTAACAAAAGCCTCTCCGAAGCCACTTGAACATTTTGCAACCTTGCCTTTTACTAGACTTTTCATCAAGTTCGACTTTGCTTAAAGCCCTCGTTCTTTCGCCATTTTAAAACTCAATGCTTAGAAAAATCACGAGTCTGTCAAACGGATATGCTAGCTACTTGATTGCCACACACTATGTAGCCTATCCATGCAAAAAACGAAATGCCGAAGAAAATACATGAATTTCTATAAAATCAAGATAATCTGGAAGATGTCTACAAGGCATACTAAATTTATCTAATAGTGAAGATCCCCTTATGGCTACCTCAGCATGGATCTAAGTCACCTGTTGACAAGCTTAAAGACGAATAGCAATCAACACGGAGAAATTTTTTTCAACAGTTGAAAAACCCTACGAAAGAGCTCAACAGATTTTTGCTGCTTACCATGGATGATCTACTCGATAGACTCAATTGAATGATAAAACAAATCTCGAAATAAATTTCTCTTACACCATGAAAACTCAAGCAAGAACTAAAAATTGCACACTCAGAAGCCATTTAACACATGGGTATCCTTAAAAACCTTAAGATTTTTTCCAATCCGCAAGACGTACAGACATCTCATGACTGCATGGCATTGAAAATGATTCTTTTTTACCTCTCTTGAAACCAAGTCACTGCTAAGAATAAGCGATCCTAAGTCTCATCATTTACAGGAAAGACTTCAAATGAATCGTCACAAAACGGAACCTTTCCAGATTCTTCTCAGAAAATACGCCAAAAAACGATTCACTGATCTACCAAGAGCTTTCGATAAAACCCTTCCCTTTTTTCGTATGGCAATGCATGCGAAAAACTGAATTTTAAAAACTTCTTCGGTGTCATTTTAGTTAAACAAGCGTGGATCAAGTTAGTTAATAAAACAAGAAATCACGGATATTTTTAGTCAGGCATAGCTTCATTATCGCTAATGAATGTCTCAAGATCATTGACAAGGCACTGTTTATTCATATATATGCAATAAGAGATAGTGAATTACTGTAAGCCGCAGAAAACAGTATTTTTTATTATGAATAAAAATCTATAATTAGGAGATATATGAATAAATTAGCCTTGTTTCTCTTTTTTTTATTTCAAACTCAATACCTTTTTGCAGATGAAGGAATCAATAAATGGGAACATCATATGTTTGGCGGATATGAAAACGAATTTCTTCTACCAGGTGTTTTAAATACTCAGTTTGATCCAAAATGCGGTCCATGCTCCGATCTAAAACTCGATGAAGATCAAAAAACAAAGTTAAAAGAGGCTTACTTCAAAACCAAAGAAAAGAATATCGATATCGAAAGTAGGATTCAAAAAGCTCATTTAAAATACGAAAGAATTGCAATAGATCTAGAATCCAATGCTGAATCAGCAAAGGCAGCTTCTCAAGAAATCACATCAGCGGTAACAAGTATGATGCAGGCTCATGCAAACTACAAAGTTGAAATCATGTTTGAGATTCTAAAACCCAAGCAGAGACATTTGGCACA
>DAISZI010000213.1:0-3331 GCA_036824885.1 Oligoflexia bacterium | reverse complement strand
ACTGACGATGTCCCTGAGTACGACGGTACTGCTTCCTGCGTTTCATTTTGACAATGAGGATCTTTTCTCCACGGCCTTGTCCAACCACTTCTGCTTCGACTCGAGCTCCCTCTAAAAAAGGCTTCCCTAGAAAAAGGGTCTCGCCTTCTGGTTTTAAGAGAAGCACCTGGTTAAATTGAACCTCACTATGGATAGGGCTTTCGGACCCCTCAGGATCCGCCAGTTTTTCTATCTGAATCACTTGACCCAATTGAACACGGTACTGCTTACTGCCTGTTTCTATGATTGCATACATAAGTCCTCATACTCCTTTAACAGATGCCTTTTTGTCAAGAGCTTTAACCGAGTTGCTCTAAAATCAAGGGAGCAGTCCTTTTTCGGGTGGAACCTATTTCCAGGCATTCTAAGAATTGCATTTCTAGTTTTTTCAATGATTTTATGTTTTTTTCCTGAGCGTAAACGGTGACGAGGGGGTCCTCGGTACCTACCTCGCTGCCTAGTTTCTTGTGGAAGGCAAGTCCTACTTGATGATCGATAGGGTCGCCAACTTGACGTCTTCCCCCTCCGAGCTCAATGAGGATCTGGCCTATGACCTCAGCATTCATCTTGTTGAGGTACCCACTTTTTTCTGACTTCCAAATCACTCGGTGAGGGGCTAAGGGTTTTAACTCCTCAAGCTTTCCTCCTTGTGCTAGGACTATTTTCTGAAAGGACTTCCAAGCGCTTCCATCCTCAAGGCGTGTTTGGGCAATTTTCTTTGCTTCGCTGAGGCTAGTACAGATTCCTCCCATTTGAAGCATATGGGCACAAAGCTCAAGCGTGAGCTTTGTGAGATCAGAAGATGAAAAATCCGGATTTTTTTTGTTTTGTAAAATTTCTAGGCATTCCATCACTTCAATGCTATTGCCGACCGCATACCCTAAGGGTTGGTTCATCTGAGTGAGAAGGGCTCTCGAATGAACTCCCAGGCGCTCAGCTACCTGGATCAGGGACTTAGCAAGTTTTCTGGACTCTGCCTGCGTTTTCATGAACGCGCCACTTCCTACTTTGACATCTAAGAGCAAGGTCTTGGTTCCCGATGCTATTTTTTTAGAGAGAATCGATGCAGTGATCAGGGGAATGCATTCAACGGTAGCAGTAACGTCTCTTAAGGCGTAAAGCTTCTTGTCAGCAGGTGCTAGATTCGCTGTTTGACCACTGATCACACAGCCCACGTCTTTTAAAATATTAGAAAATTCTTCTGTTTCAAGAGCGACTCGGTAACCGGGAATAGACTCCAACTTATCAATTGTGCCTCCAGTATTGCCCAAACTTCTTCCTGCCAGCATAGGAACGCATAAGCCGCATGCTTGAGCTAAAGGCCCTAGGATCAAAGAGACCTTATCTCCAATGCCCCCTGTGGAGTGCTTGTCTACTTTTGAACCTGGAATCCCTGAAAGATCATACTGTTCTCCATTTTTTCTCATGGAGTCTGTGAGTGCCGCTGTCTCGTCGATAGACATTCCTTGAAAATAAACAGCCATCAAAAAAGCGGTGGTTTGGTAATCAGCTACCTCACCTTGGCAGATGCCGCTCATCAAATCGGCAATTTCTTCCGAATTTAAATTAAATCCATCGCGTTTTTTTCGAATGAGAAAAGAGGGAGAATGGATCATAGTGTTTCTCCTAAAAAAGAATGCCCTAAAAGATGAGGGTTTTGGGTTTGAAGGGATGCGCTCAGCGGACCGAGCATTGCCTCTAAAATGGTCGCTCCGATGTCAGCGAAGGTGCTTCTGGTACCTAAATCGATGCGTTGCGGTTCGCAAGCACGTTTGATCATCCAGATGGGGACGTATTCGCGGGTATGGTCGCTTCCTGGATGCGTAGGATCATTGCCGTGGTCAGAAGTCATGAGAAAAAGATCCTGAGGGCCTAATTTCTCAACGATGGTAGGAAGCAGTTGATCAAAGTCTTCTAATGCCTTTGCATAGCCTAAAATGTCACGTCGATGTCCGTAAAGGGAGTCAAAATCGCCTAAATTACAAAAAATGAAGCCTCTCGAGCAGGTTTCCATTTGATCCAGCAAGACTTCTAATCCATGGTGATTTCCATGAGTGGGTAGGTGGTGCTGAATGCCTTGTGAATCGTAAATATCTCTGATTTTACCCATGCCCCAGGTCGGAATCTCTGCTTCGTTCAGCAGGTCTAAGTAAGTCTTTCCAGGAGGTCGTTGAGAATAGTCTTTACGGTGGTAAGTTCTTTGGAAGTTCTCAGGATGAGATCCCAGGAAGGGTCTTGAGATCACCCGAGCGACGTTCAAATGATCGCAAATGACTCTGGCAGACTGGCAGATGGTTTCTAATCGATCAAGCCCAAAGTGTTCTTCATGAGCTGCCACTTGCCAAACGCTATCGGCACTCGTGTAAACAATTGGCTTTCCTGTGGCGATGTGGAGCTCTCCGAATTCCTTGAGGATCTCCATTCCACTTGCTTGGCAGTTTCCTAAAACGCCCGGAAGCTCATTTTCCTCTATCCATCGATCGATCCATACCTTGGGGAAACCTCCAGGATACATTTGAAATGCGTTTTTGGTTTGAATTCCCGTGATCTCCCAGTGGCCCACGATGCTATCTTTCCCGCTTGAGACTTCTGAGGCTTTTGCATAAGAGACTTGCAATTTTTCTGATTGTAGGCAAGAAGGGTATGGGGGCAAGGGGTAAGAGACAAATGCCTGAAGACCTAAAGCTTTTAAATGAGGAAGGTGCATTTTTTTTTGCGTCTTTTTTTCATAGGCACAGAGAAGATTTTGTAAGGTGTTCGCTCCTGAATCTCCAAAATGAGCAGCATCTGGAAGAGCACCTACACCCATGCCATCGAGAACCACTAGAAATACACGTCGGTAGGGTTTTTGCGCATGCGTGCGAAAACATGGATTGGGTTTATCAAAATTTTCAGCCATCTTCGGTTGGCCAGGACTTTATCTCGCATCAGCGACCCTGTCAAGTGGTAGATGAAATTTGTAGAATAAAGAGCACGTTATTTTTTACTTGAAGTGTCAACGCAGATTCGTTAGGTTTCGTCGGGGAAGGTTGGGTTTTCTAGGCGCTGAGTGCGGGAAAGAAAACTCAGGTAGCCTGAATCGCCTCGGCGCAGGGTGCGCCATTTGTTTGTAAAAAATTTTCAATTAGTGGGAAAGGACCGCTGGCATAGAGTTGCTGCGGGTGGGGTAGGGGGATCGTGCCCTTTCGTATTCGCGTAAAAATTTTTTCGACTGCCTGATGAGGTGCAAGTAGCCATTAAATAGGAGTAGGCATGGCAAATGAATTGATTATTAATGCTTCTCTTCCAGAGA
>DAISZI010000212.1:0-3352 GCA_036824885.1 Oligoflexia bacterium | reverse complement strand
GACGATCCTAATCATTGAATTTCGTGGGCTCATCCAAAAATCGCATTACGTCATCCTGGATAGGCTCTACGACTAACTTGATATCTTCTGATTATGCTAATCATCTCTTTTGCTTCGTCACTTTGAAGTTGATCACACACTTTTTGAAGCTCTTCACAACCCGGGTATCTAGCTCTAAACCTTTGAATTTCTTGCATATTTTCAACTAATTCCGTGAAGTCACGTCCAGGCTTTCCGTAAGCCACTCGAAGAACATCCGCCATTTCGACTAGCAAAGTTATTCCATAATCACGATCTAGAGACCCATCCGGTCTACGTCCATGAAGATCATATTTTCGATTTATTTCTTCAACTCGAGCATCTACGAGATCATGAATGGCTGCACCCATGGGAATTGCTTGAGCTTGAGGAAGCACCTCAACTCTTTCGGCCTGTACATAATCCTGACCTAGCTGATTCACCGAAACCGCTTCAAGCACCTGAGTCCTAGGACTCACCTCAACCCGCTGATTCGGCAAGTCATCCTCCTGCAACGCGACAACACCACCTCTCGTTGCACAAACTGCGAACTCATTGGTCATCGTAAGACAAATAACAAGTGTATAAATAATTTTATTCATTTAAACTCCCTATTGAACTAAACAAAACGAAAGCAACGTATTCTTCAACAAAACAAACCCTAAAGGCATACGGTAACCGTATAGCTTGTTGCACAATGCATGTAGAGTGATACCGATGATGATTTGCCAACACGCTTTTCATATCACATAAAAATTTTAAATCAAATCTCTCTGGAAATGAATCTTACAGCCCCTAAGCCCATACTTCTTAAGAACTAATCAAACTCGAAGCCTCTCTCCTTCAGGCGCACATGAGTTTGAGTTTTTTCAACTCTCTGGTGTTGCAACAAAAGCAACAACCAGACGTCCAGTAGAAACATCATCCCTAGTTTCGGAACCCTGATCAGTTCGTTGAGGCACTTCAGGAGCCGTATTTTCAATGCCAGCCCTCATACTTTCCGACTCACCCCCCAATTCCCCAGCAACTTCTTCAGCTCTCCGATAAAATTTATCATTTGGACCGTAAAGCGATTCCCCCTCCTCAAACTTATACTGCAGAAAGCCTAGAACGGATTCAAGTTCAAATAAAGATCCTCCGACTGCAACACGCAAATTAATCAGCAACACGTCGAGCAAGCGATCATCATTATTCACCATGACTTCACCATACTCCCCTGCTGCATGAGTAAGAGACTCACGCACCTTAGCAACCTGCTCTATTGACTCACCAAGGCTATGAGTCTGGCTTTTTAGAGGCCAGAACTTCCATTTTTGCGAAGTCTTACTGTCATTCTCATTATTGGTAATTTCTTGCTTCCCTAAAAATTCACGCATAACTTCAAGATCTCCTAGAACCCCACCAATCACATCCAGATTCTGTTTGACTACTTCAAATATAGGATCTATAAAGTTAGGCGAATTTAAATTATAGCTCCTCGAAAAACTAGCTAATCTCTCCTCTTTAAGAGATTTATAAACCAAAGAAATCCGAACTATTAATTCTCTCAGAACTTCATTCTCACTTTCTAAACTATACCTTAACTTCGACACACATACCAAAGCTTTAATCTTTCTTGCATTTTTAGGATCATCAGGTTCCTGCTCCCCCTCTGAACCACCTACTAATGAATCCTTTCTTCTACTCAGCTGATCTTTTTCAGCCTCTTTCTTCTTGAACTCTTCCTCAAGTATAACTTTCACCAACTCTTGCAATGTTGGGGGTCTTTTCGTCTGCTCATCACAAGCCGACACCAAAGTAGCAACTAGCAAAAAAACAAAGATTCGAACCATAAATAAAATCTCCGAAATCAATCAGATAAAAACCACTGACTCCGAATGCCACACTCTGAATCCTGACTCAAGTTAAAAACAAAAAAAACCCACTACCAAAAATTTAAAAAATCAATAAAATTTAAAATTAAATACGAAGAAGATAAAACCAATCTCACACCCCATCGATCAGAAGGCCGAGAGTACCTGAGATTTTAATATATTTAGTTGATATAAAGAAAAGCGAATAATAGAATATGCTAGAAAAATTCAATTTATCTGGTGAATTTATGACTCTCAAACTCTCGGATGCAGGGTGCATTCTATCCAGAGACCCAGCGAAGCGTTTACTTCAAGCTCAAGATCTTCTGAACTATTTCAAAATAGTTGATTTGGCGATTGCTCAAACCAGGAAGTTTGAGCAATCGGGCAGGAAAGTATCATGCCTAACCAAGCATGAAAACTCTTGACCTGCCCAACGCCTCTTGCCCCGTTGTATTCAAGGCTTGAGTTTGAAAGGACCCTTATCCCCCAAACCTATTTCGGGATCTGCTAAATTCTTCAGCTCTTTAAGTTTGTTACGAACATCCTCGGGAAGACCCGTTCCCGCACTGCCTGTATAACCAAAAAAGATACTCTGCTCGTAACGACGATAACAATCCACAGCGATCGCTTGATGAGGGGACTTGCGAATACAGGCTTCGTAGTAAAGCTCATGCAACTCTCCCGTTTTTAAAGGATTCAGAACTTCATACGAAATTCCAGCAAGCAACAAACCCTCATCCAAGTGATCAGTTTGAAGCGCTACCTGTAAAAAATCATGCGCTGAAGCAGATGCTCTTAAATACACGACATCTGCCGTACGGTCCATGGGATACCTTTGAATAGCCTTCGCTTGATCCATCAATCGCAAGGTTTCTAAACGAAATCCCTCAGGAGTATTGGGTTTCTTCCCTCCCTCCTGCTTCCACTTGCGAATAGAATCCAGCCAAACTTGAGCATCCGCCTTCAAAAAAAGAGGAGCTTCTTTCCTCCGAAGCACTAACTGCACAACGTGCTCTGCTTGATCAGGATCTTTTTTCACTCGAACCGCTATGCTCAATGCCTCACGAACTGCATTTCTCCAATCCAAAGAGTAGCCAGCCTGAGGTTGAGGATTCTCAAGGACTTTAAAAAACTCCTGCTGGGCTCGATCAAATTGACGACTTGCAGTAAAAAACCGACCTCGATCAAAAGGTGTCAAGGAGGCACTGCTCGGTTCAAACGGAAGCTTAGAAAACTGAGGACCACTCGCATTTCGTGTATGGCAAGCAATACAATAGCTTGGCAATGTACGTAAAAGACTACGAGCGTACTCCCGCTGATTTCTTTTCAAAGCCACAACAGCCCTTCGAGCTTCCTGGGCTAAAAGACCAGAAAAAAGACCCATACTAGGATCGGGATCCACTTCTTGAGCAGAAGCATTCTGATTCAATAAATGCGCAAGCTCAGAAAGCTTACTTGCTTCTTTTTCAATACGACTA
>DAISZI010000211.1:0-3399 GCA_036824885.1 Oligoflexia bacterium | reverse complement strand
AATCAAGCTTTCTTGCGCTTCATGAGATCTGGCAAAAAGACCCTCAGGGCCTGCTTCAACAGCGCATGCAAAAATTTCGATCGATGGGAGACCTAGCCCTCGCACATGCCCCCGTGGGAGCATGAAATGCCATCACAGCTGGTCATCATCACGGCTCCTTCGGGAGCAGGAAAAACCACCCTTTGTCAAAGGGCGCTGAAGGACTTTCCGGCACTGAGACTTTCTATTTCTTGCACCACCCGTCCCCCTCGCGTCAACGAACAAAATGGAGTGCATTACTGGTTCCTCACACAAAAAGACTTTGAACAAAAAATCAAAAATGCCGAATTCATCGAATGGGCCTTGGTCCATGGAAATTATTATGGAACTTCCAAAAAATGGCTTCAAGAGGCATTAGACCGGCAGGAGTGGGTACTTTTAGATATCGACGTGCAAGGAGCGGAACAACTCAAAAAACGCTTTCCGAAAAATTGCTGTCAAATTTTCATTGCCCCTCCTAGCTTAAGCATCTTAGAACAACGCCTTCGTGCGCGAGGTACAGATTCTGAAGCAAGCATTCAAGAAAGACTGAAAAATGCTACTCAAGAAATTGAAATAGGCAAAAATTTTGATTTCATTCTGATCAATAATGAATTACAGCAAACCTACCAGGCGCTTCAAATGATCTTACAAAACAAACTGCAAGTGCCTTCGCACTAAAGAACCAGCAGGTGAAAAAATGAGCAATCGCAGTTCGAGTTTGGAAAGCATCTTCCACAGTGTCCTCGCTCATCATCCCGAAAGCAATCTCGACCTTCTCGAACAAGCCTACCATTTTGCTTGCCAAGTTCACGAAGGTCAATTCCGTTCAAGTGGGGATCCTTACATCGTTCACCCCACGGAAGTAGCACAAATTTTAGCCTATTTACGATTGGACATCCCAAGCATCATTGCAGGCCTTCTGCACGATACGGTGGAAAACACTCCCACAACACTCGAAGAAATTGAAACCTTATTTGGACAAGAAATCGTCCAATTAGTGGATGGAGTCACCAAGCTTTCAAAAATAGGGTTCAAAAGCTCCGAAGAAAAACAAGCAGAAAACTTTCGAAAAATCATCTTGGCAATGTCCAAAGATATACGCGTGATACTCGTGAAACTTGCAGATCGACTCAATAATATGAGAACCCTTCAGTACCTTCCTGAGCACAAGCAAAAAATGATCGCTCAGGAAACACTCGATATTTATGCCCCTATTGCCAATAGGTTAGGCTTAGGATCCGTCAAAACTGAGCTAGAAGACCTATGCTTTCATTACCTACATCCGGAAGCGCACTTGGAGCTTAAGCAAAAAATGCAAGAAACCGAAGAAAAAAGAGAAGAGTTTTTAGAAGAAATTGTCTCTATTTTAGATCCGAAACTAAAGGAATACGGGATCCATTCGCAAATTTCTGGAACGACCAAAAACGATTACGCTATTTTTGAAAAAATAAAACGCTTCTCGACAGAAGGAGAAAAATTTTATGAGATGACCTCCTTTCGGATCTTGGTCGACAATATCACCGAGTGCTACAAGACTTTGGGAGTCATCCACGCAACCTACAAACCTGTTCCTGGAAAATTTAAAGATTATATTGCCATGCCAAAAACCAATGCTTACCAAGCCTTGCATACGGTAGTCATTGGTTCTCTCGGAGAAAAAATTGAGATTCAAATTCTCACCTATGAGATGCATGAAATTGCTGAAATTGGCATTTTAACAGAATGGAAACACAAAGAAAAAATAGACCTTCGCTTGAGAAAAAGCGAGGAATGGATCCACCGTCTTTTAGAATGGCAAAAAGACCTTTCTGATCCTAACGAATTTTTAGAAACGATAAAAATTGATCTTTTTAACGAAGACGTGTTCGCATTCACTCCTAGGGGAGAACTCAAACAATTTGCCCATGGAGCAACTCCTATTGACTTTGCTTACGCGATTCATACGAGCTTAGGTCACCAATGCGTAGGCGCTAAAGTCAACGGCAAAATGGTCCCTTTAAAGCACCGGCTAAAATCAGGAGATACAGTAGAAATTTTAACCTCGACCTCTCAAACTCCATCAGAAGAGTGGCTTCATATTGCTAGAAGTTCACGCGCAAAAACCAAAATCCGAAGCTATATGAAAGAGCAACGCAAAGAGCAACCCGTCTCAATGCCCCCTCTTTCTGGAGAGAACTACCGCATCCGGCTGAATTTCAACCACAAACCAGGAGTCCTGCTTTTTATTCTTCAAAAATTAGAAGCTTACTCAATCACGATAGAAGCTATGCGCATGAGCACCCGCCAACCTCAAGAAGCAATCCTCCTTCTGGATCTTCATATGATGGAAAAAAATCAACTTGAAAAGTGCCTCACCGCATTACATAGTGAAGGTGTTACCCTACAGCTTAAAAAAGCTGAGTTCTAGCAAGCTGCCCCACCCTCTCTGAGGAGGTTTTATGGTTTTTTTTTTCATCGTTTTAACTAGTCTGTGTTTTCAAGCACAAGCCGCAGAAATACCTACACCCGACGACGACAATACCCCTCCCCCCAAGAAAGAGCAAAAAGTACGCAGCAGTTTTTTTATGGAAATCATGTCTCCTGGATCCAATAGCCCAGGCTATGTCCCTGCAGAAGATGGAAGCCCACTGGTACCTTCCAATATTTTTGCTATTCTTTGGATAGACTATCCTATTGCTGAAGACACACGCATAGGCTACTGGCAGCGAGGAAATGCCAATCTTGCAGGCTCTCAAACCTTCCGAGTGAGAAATCCTCGTTTTGAACTCCGAAAACTCAATATTTGGAAAAAACAAGGACTCTCAAGTACCTACGATTTTTACATCCAACCAGGAATTGCTCCTGAAGGAGGGTCCATTGCTTCAGGAGGCTCAGGAAGGTCTTTAGAAATAGGGATACGCACTTCCCATGCGTACGCATTCCCTGAAAGCCATTGGAGCATCGGAATGACCACCGAAACTACCAAGGCCTTCTCCTTCCGAGGACCGACAAGCGCTAATGTGTACGGTTGGGCCATGCCCTGGATCAACCACCACTGGTCCACGCACTTTTCTCATGAACACTACTTCACTTTAAGCCTCCAACAATTGAGCCAAGATCCTTGGCACCGCGTTGTCTACGACTACCCTATGCCTCTTGCGACTCAAAACGGGGTGAGCTACCACTACAGTGAATCCGTGAGCATTACTTTTTTGGTGAACAACTACCTCAATACTGCTCCCACCCTGAAAAATACTTGGTTTTCTTTTTGGCTAAGCGCCAAAATTTTATAAACCGCCTCACTTTTATTCGTGCTCAAAGATTGCTTGGGATCCATGAATCTTTAAGGTAAAACCTGGGGAAAGGGCGGCATCATGCCCAAGCGTATTTAAAAACCAT
>DAISZI010000210.1:0-3403 GCA_036824885.1 Oligoflexia bacterium | reverse complement strand
ACGCTGCTTCTGACCTCCAGAACACTGATGAGGATACCTGCTGAGGATTTCTGATCTTAAACCGCAAAGACTTAATAAGTGTGAGATTTTTTCTTTTTTTTCTTCGATAGAAGCCTCCGGTTGGTGAATATTCAGTGGCTCACACATTAAAGCCTCAACATTCATATGAGGATTTAAAGAAGCCCCCGGGGCTTGAAAAATCATCTGCATCTGCTTGCGTAAAGGTCGAAGTAACCGCGAACTTAAATGACTCACATCTTGTCCCTTAAAAAAAATACGCCCTGAAGTAGGCTCGATCAATCGAATCATCAGTTTTCCTAAGGTCGATTTTCCACATCCAGATTCACCTACAAGCCCTAAGGTCTCTCCAGGTTGAATCTGCAGAGTAATTGCAGAAAGTACTTCTACTTGCTTGCTCTTCGAAAAAAAAGACTTTTTCATCTCAAAAGATTTTTGAATATTTTCTAAACGAACAAGTGGCATACTCAGCAATCTTTCCAACAAGCAATACGATGGGTAGCACTTAGCGCACGAAGGACAGGCTCTTGCTGCTGACAGCGTAACATGCAATGAACACAACGCTCCTGAAAATGACAACCCTTCGGCAAAGCAAGTAAATCAGGAACCGATCCCTCAATCACCTCAAGTTTAGGCCTTGGAAATTCCCAAGCTTGCTCATGCAAAAAAGCAACACTCTTCAAAAGACTCTGTGTATAAGGCATTTTAGGGTTGCCAAAAACCTCTCGGGTCAATCCCTGTTCCACCACACGCCCTGTATACATCACCAAAACTTCATCTGCTAACTCAGAAACCATCGCAATATCATGGGTAATAAAAAGTAAAGCAAGATGCCTTTGCGTCTGTAAATACTTTAACAAATCTAAAATCTGAGCCTGAATCGTCACATCTAAAGCAGTTGTGGGCTCATCTGCAATCAGAATCTTAGGCTCAGGGGCAAGAGCCATAGCAATCATCACACGCTGCCTCATGCCTCCAGAAAGCTGATGAGGGTAATCATGCATACGTTTTTCAGGCGAAGCAATACCTACCTGATGTAGAATCTCTAAGATGCGTCCCCTCAAAACACGCGAAGAGACTTTCTCATGAACCAAAATGGCTTCCCCAATTTGATCTCCAATAGTAAATACGGGATTGAGTGCGGCCATAGGATCCTGAAAAATCATCCCTATTTCTCGACCTCGAATCCTTCTCATCTGAGTAGGGCTCAATTTCAAAAGATCGTTCTTGCGATAAAAAAGATGACCACGAATCACCGCTTGATCAGGAAGCAACCGCATCAAAGAAAGACTCATCACACTCTTTCCGCAACCTGACTCTCCTACCACACCCAACGTTTTTCCAGCAATTAAAGAAAAACTCACTCCATCCACCGCTCGTATCTCTCCCTTGCCCGTAAAAAAAGAAGTTCTCAAGTTTTGAACTTCCAATAAAGAATCTAACATCGTAAAAACCTCAAGCGTCCCAAGGTACTACAAAAAATATTCCCCCTCCCATCAAAAAAACACGACACTTCACCCGGAAGCTCACTTCTTACAAAACCCATGTAAAGCCTTATTTCTCCTTAAGCTCAGGCATCATGCGGTAGTACTGATACACTCCATAATCAAAATGATTTTTTTTATAATTCTTCATCCATTTTTGAGAAATAGTCGTAGAAACACGATGTGCATAAAAAATCCAAGGGCAATCATCTATAATTACTTGTAGCATCTTTTGATCAACTTGAGGAGTTCTTTTTGTTAAAGATTGCTCATAAAGAGCATCCCATTTAAGATTTGAATAATGAGCAATATTGATTTCAGAACTGTTTTTACTATAAAAAAGCTGAAAAAAGTTTTCTGCATCAGGATAATCTGCCTCCCATACAAAAGAATAGATTTGCGCTTTTTCGTTTTTAATCACTTCTAAAAATTGTGGCCAGTCGTAAGTATTGATATTCATGCGCACTTTTATTGCGGCAAACATTTTTTGCAAATACTCACCTTGCTGACGACCCTCTATAGTCGTTGCATACTCTAGAACAGGTAATCCTCGTCCCTCAGAAAATCCTGCTTTAGTAAGCATTTTTTTTGCTTTTAAAAGATCAAATTCTCTCCAAGGATTTTTTAAGCGAAGAGAACGCTCTAATAAACTCGGCGGAACAGGTCCTTCTGCAAGCGTACCGCGCCCATGGTAGAAAAGTTCTAAAAAAGTCTTAGAATCAGTGGCCAAACTTAAAGCTTGTCGCAGGTAGCGATTCTTCCCTAATAAAGGATCTTTCATATTGAAGGCGATATAAACAATATCTAAAGCAGGCACTTCATGAAGTTGCATATCCCGAGCTTCTAATCGAGCGTTCAGTTTTCCTTCGGAACTGAGAACCTCAGAATAATGGTCTTTAGGAATAGGCGCCAAATCTAGTTTTCCAGCAATAAAATGAAGCCACATCGCATGAGCTTCTCCTATGACATGAACCACCACGCGCTCCAAAAAAGGAAGCAATTGACCCGCATCTTTCAATAAACCCCGATCAGCATCGCGAACCTCTCCCTCTTGAGGATAAAATACCTGCCGGTACGTAGGATTGCGATCCCAAATGATTTTCGCATGAGGCTCGTACTTCACTAACCGAAAAGGCCCCGTGCCTACAGGATGGTAAGGGAACTGGACCCCGTAGTATTCTACCGCTTCATGTGCAACGATGGAGCTATAGGGCATGGCTAAAAAATACAAAAACTGCGCACAGCGACGCGTCAACGTCACTCGCATCGTATAGCGATCTAAAACTTCCAAGCCCTCAACAGGTTCTTGGTAATTCGTAAATTTTTGATGTTCTGATTTTTTACGCCATTCATTGAGACCTAGGATTTTACCATCAAAAATCCACCAACCAGAAGCAGCAAGCTTAGGATCTGCAAGACGTTTCCAAGCATACTCAATATCAGAAGCAATGAGCTCACGACCTTTGCCTCCCATCGCTTGGAATGCAGGATCATCCTGAAATAAAATGCCTTTTTTTAAACGCAAGGTATACGTTAACCCATCGAGAGTAGGCATAGCATCCAATAAGCGAGGCACTAAGGTGTAAGGTCGCTTGAGGTAGTGGTAACCTAGAAGAGATTCGTATACCTGAGCAACCTGCGTACTGCTATACTCGTCCTTAGCCTGAACAGGATCTAACCCGTAAATGGCAACCGGAGAAAAAACATGTAGTGTCTTAGCGGGCTCATGACCAGAAGAGAAACAACCCGTAAAAAGCCCAAGCCCAGCAAGTTGAAAAAAAAACCTCCAAACAAGTTTTACCATTTTCCTTTTTTCTCCCGCAATGTTAGGTAACCGATAGGAGAAGAAGTGTCAATCCAGCTTAAGAAAACACAGAAGCCAAATATCAAAAAGCTATCTC
>DAISZI010000209.1:0-3432 GCA_036824885.1 Oligoflexia bacterium | reverse complement strand
GCAGAACAATTGGGAGTAGGAGTCCCCGAAGGAGAACCTTGGAGTTTGAATGCCACCGAGCTTGGGGCCAATGCTTGAGCTCGGAGGATGGCTGCTAGGATGTATGCGACCATGGCAAATCCTTCTCCTCCTTTGGTCACCTTGCCTCAGGACTTCCCTGCTTGGATGATCCGTGCTTGGGAATTGGCCTGGGGCTCTACCGATGAACTCGTGCAAAGTCTTGCTGCTCCCGCAGGTCTTAGTTTACGAGACTCACGTAAAATAGGAGCCCAGGGGTTACTTGCAGCGTTAAAAGCAGAGAATGCACTTCCAGTTTCTGCGGAATGCTCTTCCATAGTCCCCTTTGGGGTAAGGTTGGGAGGATATGCTTCTGTGCTCAAAACTCAAGCTTACCAACGAGGGCATTTTGAAATTCAAGACGAAGGATCCCAATGGATGGCCTGCTTTGCCCTTTGGCCTGAACTTTTTCAGGATGGTTTACAAATGCGTCCAGGAAAAGTTTCAAAATTCAACACTGGTACCCTACCTTCTTTGCCCAGTTCACTGAAAATCATTGACGCTTGTGCTGGAGCAGGCGGGAAAACGCTTGCCATGGCTGACGCCTTACGAGGAAGAGGGCGTTTTTTTGCCTACGATACGTCTATAAAAAAACTTCAGGCTTTAAAAAGACGTGCGACACGGGCAGGATTGACCAATATTCAAACCTGTCATCTCACAGAAGGGCAGGAAACCGAAATCCTTGTAGCTTATGAATCAAGCGCAGATTTAGTTTTAGTAGATGCTCCTTGTTCGGGCTGGGGAGTTTTAAGAAAAAATCCTGATCTTAAATGGAGACAAACTGCCGATGTAGTGACACGCCTCACTGAAGTACAAGCGCGATTGCTTTCTCTTTATGCACCCTTGGTAAAACCTCAAGGACGCTTAGTGTATGGAGTTTGTACCTTTGGCTGGAACGAAACACGTGAGCAAGTAGACAATTTTTTAAAGAACCATCCCGAATTCTCTGTTCTTTCAGGAGGTTTTCTAGGCCCTTCTCCTTGTGATGGATTTTTTGTCCAAGCTTTTCAAAAAAATGAAAAGAAGCCCCAAACCTTATGAAGACTTGGGGCACGCAACGAAATTCAAGCTGAAAATTATTTTTCCTTGGTGATAATAGCGTTTTTCTTTTTATCGTTTTTTTTCTTGTTCTCTTTTTTTTTGTCTACCATTTTTTTTCTCCTTGTTAGAGCAACTCCACACCTCACTCATCTTACATTTAAAATATCTAATATCAAGATAAAGTTTGTAATTGAATTACTTTAACAAAAGCATTTTTTATTAAAAATGCGCCAATCTTTTGTAAGAAGCCCCCTTGAAAAGAATTTTTCTCACTGTAGCAAAATGATCCGGAAATTTTTCCTCACCTCTGCAAATACACCTACTTAAGCTGATAAATTAGAATATTTAAAAAACCCAAATCAAATTTTAAAATATTCTATTCTCATTTGTTGAATGTTTGCAGCATTGCCTTCTTAGATGCTATTTCTCTGAAGACTCAAGTAGACAAGCCCCTTCATTTGAGCAATCTCCAAAGCACCCACATCTCCAATACTATTGCCATGAAGAAACAACGTATTCACTCCCTGCATCTGCGCAATAAACATAGCACCGCTATTTCCGATATTATTACAACCAAGATGTAACTCCTGAATGCCTCTCAATTGTCGTCAAGATTCAAAGTTCTGATTCCCTTCATTTGAGCAATGAGTGAAGCTCCACCCTCTCCGATACTGTTACCATGAAGATTTAAGTTTTTCACCCCCTTCATTCGAGCAAGGTGTGAAACCGCCTCATCTCCGATAATGTTATCAGAAAGATATATGTCTGTAATTTGCTTCATTTGAGCAATGCAACTTGCTCCAGCATCTCCTATATAGTTACTCTCAAGATTCAAAGCCGTAATGCCTGTCATGCGAGAAATATGAATTGATCCAGCATATCCGATAAGATTACCAGCAAGACTCAATTTTGTGATTCTGTTCATTTGAGCAATGTGTGAAGCACCCGTTTTTCGAATACTATTATAGCCAAGATCTAAGCATTTCATCTGCGTCATTCGAGCAATGTGAGCAACACCATTGTCTCCAATACTATTGCGAGAAAGATTCAATTTTGTAACGCTTCTCATTCGAGCAATATGAGGTGCTCCAGCATCTCCTATAGAGTTATTCTCAAGATTCAATTCCTACAACCCCGTCATTCGAGCAATAGATGCAGCACCCGTATTTCCGATACCATTCATATTAAGATCCAAGCTTTTCAGTCCTCTCATTTGAGCAATGTGACCTGCACCAGCATCTCCCATACGATTACCCCTAAGATCCAATTGAGCAATCCCCTTCATTTGAGCGATGTGAGCTGTCCAGCCTCTCCGATACGATTTTCATCAAGATTCAAGTCTGTCAATCCCGTCATTTGAGCAATAGATGCAGCACCGGCACTTCCAATATCCTTCATCCAAAGATTCAAGCTGTTCATCCCCCTCATTGGAGCAATATGACCTGCTCCAGCATCTCCGATACGATTTTTCCCAAGACCCAAGGCTATGATCCCCTGCATTTTAAGAAGACTGCGTGCCCCAGCTGCTCCCACACGATTGCGAGAAAGATTTAAATTCTTCACCGATTTCATTTTAGTAATACCTTCAACACCAGCATCTTCGATATTATTCGAGCTAATATCTAAATCTACAATGCTTTGCATTTGAGCAATCAACTGAGCACCGGAATCTCCTATATGATTATTATTGATATTCAAGTGGGTAAAAGTCCCTGCATTGAAGCAATATACGAAGCCCCAGCCTCTCCTAGCTCATTAGAACTGACATCCAAGTAGGCAAGTCCCTTCATTTGAGAAAGAAGCACCGCCCCTGGCTCCCTGATTGCATTGGAGCTCAGATTTAATCCTACCAGGCTCCTGATTTTAACAATGGATGCAATGCCAGCATCTCCTAGATGATTCAAGCTGAGATCTAAATAGCTAAGTTGCTGCATTTGAGCAAGCAGTGCCGCCCCAGCCTCCCCAATTGCATTGGAGCTGAGATTCAAGTCCATCATCCTTGACCCCACAGAAGAGGTCTCATGACCGGTTGGATGTTCAGCACCACTGAATTTTGAATTCGATCGCATTTGAGTAAGAGATGCAACTCCAGCATCCCCAATGTAATTGCCGGCAAGATTTAATCTTCTGAGCTCCGGCATAGAACCCGCATTCCGCACCAAAAACATAAAAATCAAAAATGCCCCCTTCAACCGCGAACTGCATTATTGAGATATAAATTAAAACACTAGTTATACTGAGTCAAAAAAATAGGATAGCCTCAAGATTAAAATTGAAGAAGTTTATCATGCCAACAGGTTACAATCACTTGAATTTAGAAAAAAGGTCACAAAT
>DAISZI010000208.1:0-3435 GCA_036824885.1 Oligoflexia bacterium | reverse complement strand
CATCGCATCGTTACCCCAAGGACCCTGGCAAAGAGACGCCCAAGCAGTATACACTACCTTTTCAGATCCCAACCAAACCCAGCACCTGATTATCACCCTGGCTGAAGCTTTACCCATGCAAGAAGCTTGCGTTTTATATAAAAATCTCCAACGCCTTTTTCCAGAAAACCCCTCTTTTTGCTGGATCAATCGCATCTTCCCAGGACTCTTAAAACCTTCTCTCTCCCCCATGGGAGCTTATATCTGTCAAAAAACCCAACAAGAAGCTCTGCAACTAGAAAAATTTCATCAAGAAGGTATTCCTTATCAAACACTGCCTTGGGTCAGCCATCCTACGCTCTCAGTAACAGAATTACTGCAGCAGAAATTTCAAGAGGAGATTGCTTGAAAAAAATTTTCGTTTTAGGAGGAACAGGAGGTGTCGGAAAAACCACACTCAGCGCAACATTAGCACTTCGCCTTGCCTCAGAAGGCAAAAAAACAATCGTCATCAGCATTGATCCTGCTAAAAGATTAGCTGACTTCTTCCCGTATGACCTTTCTCAAATCACCACAATACCCCTACCCGTTGCTCATGGAAATCTCGCAGCTTGGATCCCAGATACCCAGACAACACTTGCCCATTTTTTAAATCGTTCTCAGGCGGGACCCCTGCTCGCCAAAAACCCCCTCTTTCGTATTTTCTCCCAAGAATTTTCTGGATTACAAGAATGCCTTGCTTGGGAAAATCTCATTGCTTTAGAAGAGAAAAAAGAATATGACTACATCGTCCTTGACACGGCTCCTGATCAGCATTTCCTCGCTTTTTTAGATACCCCTGAACGCTTATCTCAATTTTTTTCCCATTTCAAAAGTCCACTTTGGCTTTCTTGGACCCTAGAAACTTCGTTACGCCTCCTAGAACCCTGGACAGGCACCCTTTTTTTTAAGCAGATTCGAGATTTAATAGCATCCCTCTTGAACTGGAATACCCCCTTGCAATCGCATTTTAAAACTATTAAAAACTGGCTTAATTCCAATCAGGTCGAATTTTTTATGGTCTGTGTGCCCTGGATGAGCTGTCAAGAAAAGAACACACTTTTAATGCAAGCATTACAAAACCGCAAATTACGATGGAAGGGGGTTTTTTTGAACCGAAGTTTATCCTCTTTGCAAGCAAGTACTTCTGAAAATGAAGAAGCCTTTACCTTAATTCGTAATTTACAAAAAAAAGAATCTGACTTCTTAACACTTTTTGACGATTATCCTGAAATGCTACGCATCCAGATACCAGAATACCTCAAAGATAACCCTAACCTGGAGGATTTAATCAATGTGGCCCTTGCTTGGAATCTTCCTGCTCTTTGAAGCTTGTCAAGGCATTCCTTTTTCTCACAAGGAACCTTCTTTTTTATGGAACGAAGCGAACCAAGCCTTTCAACAAAAAAAATACTCAGAAGCTACTGATTTTTTTCAACAATTAATCAATGATGATCCTACAGGCCCCTATTTTTTAACAAGCCTTCTGTACCTCAGTAAGAGCCTCATGGCAAAACACCGAGAAGCTGAAGCGATGGATCCTTTAAAAGACTTATTGGCTTCTGCCCCTTTTGCTGAAAACTTCCTGGAAGCATCCCTGCTTCTGATACGATTGCACCTTCATTTTCAGCATGGTTTAGAAGCATCCCTTCTCATCGAAGAGCTAGAAAAAAAAATCCAAGTCATTCCTGTAGAACTTCTTTTACTGAAAACACAAGCATGCCTGCTTTTACACGAGGATCAAAAAGCCTCATGGTCATTGCAAGCAGCTCAACCCCACCTGCAAGAAGCCCCCTTGCATTTAAAACAAGAAGCCTGGGATTTAGACATGCAAATTCAACTGAAAGCCTGTGCTCGCATGCGTTTTGAAGAACCTTTACAAGAACAACAAGCTTTACAACTGATGGAACGAAGAGGGCTTTGTCTAATCAAGATGGCACTGAGCTACCATAAAATTCGCTGCTCTTTTTCAAACCCCACCCCCATGCTTGAAAGAATCCAGGAAGCTTTAGCAAACTACCTCGATACCTGCTCTCATCCCCCTCAAGCTTCAGACTACCGTAAACTCACCGCTTCTCAACGCCGTCAATACCTCCGGGAACTCACTTGGCAATTGAAAAAGTACTACGAAAAAACCCAACTAGAAATAGATGCCCTTTTAGAATCTCCTTGCTCAATCACACTTCCATGAACCCTCTTGCTCTGAGACTCCTTCTTATACCTCTCCCAAAAGCTCATAAATGCATAGAAACCATGAAAAAAACCTCAAATTGATCAGTGCTCAACAGGGATCAAGGCTTAATCAGTGAAATACCTAAGATTACCTCATCCTCCGCAAAAACAACTTCCTAATGACGATAATCGAAAATGAACCGTCATTAAGTACCAAAGATTGATGCTCCATTCCGAAGAACGCTCAGAACCATGACTCAAAGTAACCCAATGCAAAAAACGATCCATATCTATTTTAAAATCTATGGTTTTTCCTTGTTGATTTGCATGAGAAAATAATTTCGTAAGGGCTTTTAAATTTTTCGTCAGCTGCCTTACTTTTTCATCCTCTGTCGAAGCCTTTTCTATACTATTTTTGAAATTTACTATCCTTGCATCTTGCGAAAAAAGAAGATTATAAAAAATGGTATCTTTTTCTTCGTTCAACAGACTGTTCTGATCGATTTTTTCATACAATGCACGCACTATTTCTTCATCCATACCCAGATTTTTTGCTAGAAAACTAGAAAAATCGGTATTTACAGATAAATGCCTATCAAAATCTATCGCTTTTCCTATTTGATTTGCATACGAAAACAATTTCGCAAGGGCTTTTAAGCTTTTTGTTAATTGTTCTACTTTTTCATCTTCTGTAGAAGCACTTTCTGTATTATTTTTGAAATTTGGTATTTTTTTAGGCCCAGAAGAAAGAATATTGCTCAAAATCACATTTTTTTCTCTCTTACTCAATCTATTGGTCTCATCAATTTTTTTATATAAATCTGTATATTTTTCATCATCCATATCAAGACTTTTCGTCATCCAAGCGTAAATAGTCGTATTATTTTGATCAGATAAATGATCCATGTCTATCTTAAAATTCATGATCTTTTCTTCTTCATTGAAATGAGAAAACAAATTGGCAAGAGCTTTTAAATTTTTCGTCAGCTGCTCTACTTTCCTATCTAATTGTGGAACTCTTTCAAGACTATCCTTAAAATTGATTACTTTAAAAGGAACTGCAGACAAAAACTCAGAATAATGTTCAAACATTGCGTTAATAGCCTCAAGTCGAATCTCTTTTTTTACTGAATCAGATTGATTTTTACTTAAATATGTCGCATGCCATTTAAATATAGAATGAAGGAAATTATTTAAAACTATATTCACTTCTGAATCACTAAGAACATTTGGATTGATATGTTT
>DAISZI010000207.1:0-3448 GCA_036824885.1 Oligoflexia bacterium | reverse complement strand
GATTTGCAGAACATCACCTTCGAAAAGTACTCGAAGAAAAGAAAGAAACACTCCCTAATCAATTAGGGAAACCTACAGCTAACTGGTTGTGAATATGGATTGTTTTACAGAAAATGTTGTTTGCATTTTCGGATCGGAAGCAGAAAGATTGCACTCTTCTGCATAAAGAAAATTGGACAGAAATGTTATAGAAGAGGTCCTGTTTGAGAGAGTCAGGCAAATAAAAACTATAAAAATTTAACTTTTTTTAATTTTTGATTTTTATATCTTTGTTGCGGAATGCGGGCTTTAGAGAAACTTCAGTCAATTTCATGCAGGGAAGATGGATCCTCCCATTAGAAGAATGGTATTGCTGCGAACAGGATCTTTAGGGTTCGTGATACCGCCCATTGAAGGGCAGCAGAAGCCTTATTTCAGGAGTGTTTCCCAGTCTTTTTCTTTTTGTTGCAGTATTTCTTGAATTTTCTCTCTTTCTTTCATGAGCTGGGCGATTTCAGAATGGTGAGATGATGCTTTTTCTATTAATAAAAAATCTAATTCTTTTATTTTGGTTTCAAGTTTTATGATTTCTTGTTCGAGACTTAATTGCTTTTTTTCTTGAGTATTTTTTTTTCCATTTTTGTTTTTTTGAATGGAAGGTTTTTGGGTTTCTACTTTTGGGAGAGATAAATTTTTTGATTTTGCCTCTTGGGATGCAATTTCTTTTAGCTTTTTTTGTAGATAATCTTCGTAAGAACCAAGAAGGGGTATGATCTGTGAAGGTTCGTTTTTTTGAATGCCTAAGTGAATTTCTAAAACACAATTCACTAAAGAGGCTGCAAAATCTCGATCATGGGTGACCAAGCAAATAGTTCCAGGATATTCTTGAAGTGCTTGAAGTAAGACATCTCGGGAGTCTTTGTCCAGATGGTTGGTGGGTTCATCTAAAATCAAGAAGTTAGAAGGAACAAGCAGTAGTTTTGCTAAGGCAACTCTTGCTTTTTCTCCACCCGAAAGAACGGAACATTTTTTTTCAACTGCATCCCCGCTGAATAAAAAAGCTCCGGCAATGCCTCGGATTTGACTTACAGGAAGATGAGCAGCGGTTTCTTCGAGTTCTTCTAAAACAGTTTTTTTCAGGTCGAGCGTTTCTGATTGATGCTGAGCGTAGTAACCCACCTGCACCTGATGTCCCCATTTGATTTCGCCTGAGCTTGGCTGTAATTGTCCACTTAAGACTTTCAGCAAAGTGGTTTTACCTGCTCCATTGACCCCTGTGACAATGACTTTTGTGCCCTTGGAAAGGGTCCAGTTTAATTTTTCAAATATTTGTTTTTCTCCAAATTGAACTTTGACATTTTTTAAGGTGATGACTTCTTTTCCTCCGGCAGGAGTCGGTGGAAAACGAAACTCAATTGTGGAATTTGTTTTAGGCAGTTCTATCTTTTTTATTTTTTCAAGCTGTTTCACCCGGCTTTGAGCTTGGGTTGCTTTTGAGGCCTTTGCGCGGTTACGATCAATAAATTCTTGAAGTTGTTCTATTTTGGTTTGTTGGTTTTGGTATTGGGCTTGTAAAAATTCAAGACGTGCTTGTTTTTGGATGGCCTGTGCTTGCAAGTTTCCACGGTATTGGAAGATCTTTTTTTGATCAATTTCAATGACTTCTTCTACTAAGGAATTCAAAAAAGCAGTATCGTGACTGATAATGAGCATGGCCTTGGGGTAATTTTTAAGAAACTGCTCTAACCAAAGAACGGTTTCTAAATCTAAATGATTGGTAGGCTCATCTAGTAGAATCAAATCTGGTTCCACGAGGAGGATGCGGGAAAAGACCACCCTCATCAACCATCCTCCGCTGAATTCAGAGAGACTTCTGGAAAAATCAGAACTTTTAAACCCCATTCCCATCAAAATCTCTTTTGCGCGAGCTTCTAGTCGAAATTCATCAAATCGCTCAAGCGCTGTGAAAACTTTTTCATAGGCCTCTAAATCTTTAGGGTCTTGTGAGCCTTTGGCAAAAGCATCTTCTAGTGCATGCTTCGTTTTTTTCAGTGTTTCTACGCGATCTCCGAAATTCATGACGGTGGAAAAAATACTGCCCTCTTCAAGGGTGGGTAGCTCCTGTGCTAAATGCCCTAACTCCCAATTTTGAGACCGAATAATTCGACCGGAGTCAGGATGTTCCTGATTGAGAATTAAACGAACTAAGGTGCTTTTTCCAGAACCATTGGGTCCTACAATGGCGGCTCGGGTCTGATCCCCGATAAATACATTGGCGTTTTCAAAAAGTACTTTACTACCATATTGCTTACTAATGCTGTGCGCTTGAATCATAATAGAGCTGTACTCTAGCACACTTTTTTTCCATGCTAAGTACCTTTCGTAGTTGCTAGGGGAGGTGAGTGTTCAAAGTTAATTTTAATCATTGATCAAGAAGGGTTCTTCTTTCCAGAGAAGCCAGTTTCGCCATTTTTTATAATCAGGCACTGTCTGGGGGTCATTATGGCCTTTGTCCTCGATGGAAAGTGGTTTTCAAGTTGCCTAGTTGCAGATGGTTTGTGTTTTTCAAAGGCCAGGGCAAGATTCTTGTGTTGCAGCAGCAAGGGTCTATTGCTTGAAATTTTGGATCATTTTTGGCTTGAATCAATTTTTGTACGCACTAGTGTCATGATTTGGTCACTTTTGATCATTGTTTAGGTTAGAACTTCACTCAACGATTGTTTCTGAGTTCCTATTGTCGTGGTAAAAATTCAGAAAATAGCATGTCTTTCACGGATGCGCCGGACGAGTTGCGGTGAATGCTGCAAGATTTTGGTAGCTTCTCTGAGAACATTCGAGAATTTGCGTTCTAGGGTCTAAGTTCAAGGTCGAAATCAGATTTCAGTATGTTTGAGCCGTGATTTTTACGATAAACTTCTTCATGAAAAAAAATATAAAAAATATTTAAGAATATGTTTGAAAAAAATTAGAATTTGATTACAACGAGAGGCATGAAAAAAAATTAATTCTAAGAAAAAGGTCTTTTTTCTGATGAGACTTCAAAAAAAATAATACCATCTTTATTTTTTATTTCTTTGAATGCAGATTGGACAATGGTTGAAAAAGCGTCATTTAAGTAAATCTGATTATTAAAAAATATTTAGCTTTTTTTCTTCGTTTGATATTGTGAAGTGTTTAGACGTTATACACGGAGAATTGATCTTGAGTGCCTTTTTTGATTCTATTCTTTTAATTAATTTTAATGTACTTACCTTGTGAATTGACGATGAAAAAATTTACGTCATTCAAAAAAATTTCTGGTTAATTAGATTGGTGTTAAATAAAAAATTTTCAAATATCACTAAGAACCTATTATTTATAATGACCACGCGCTGCCCGCACCGCCTAAATTGTAAGTTTTTTTGGGTTACTTTGCCGAGGTTATGCTTGAAGCGGTTCCAGAGAAATGAGAGCAGCCTTTACAAACAAG
>DAISZI010000206.1:0-3451 GCA_036824885.1 Oligoflexia bacterium | reverse complement strand
CTCGGGTCTATCAAGCAGTACAAAATACGTTCGACCTTTTTATCTGGCACTAGTGATATATAAAACAATCTCCTGTTTGTAAAGGCTGCTCTCAAGCTTCGGTATAGTAACCCAAGAAACTTACAATTGAGGCAGCACGTGGTCATTATAAGAATTTACTCACCGGGAACCGCTGGCCACACTTTTCTTGAATTTTTTGACGAAAAACTAGCACATAAAACTTTTCAGGATCTCACCTCATACCAATTTTCGATCGTCATCCGTCAGAAAGACTCAATGTTCTCAGATTCTCTTGTAAGTCAGCATACAAGTCCTCAGAATTTTGAGCACTTAAATTTCGGAATCTTTCAGTTGAAATCAGTGGGATATCACCGTTAGGCCAGAGCTCATTCATTTCTCGCACACGCTCATTCTCGAGAAGCCGAATAGAAATATCTAAATTCATTAGCAATTTTTGAGATACACCCACTATAAACCGATCTACTACGTAACGCTGTTCAAAAAAAATAGCATGAAGATCAGAAAGCACACTTAATCTCGTCGTGTGAAACATATCTACGATTTGCTGATAAATCATAGGATCCGTAACATCTCGTCCTTCTTGAGTAATTTCCTGAGCGAAGGCCCAAACAGGAGCCTCAAAATCAGAACGTCTTACTTCTATAAGAGCCATGTAATCTGATTAAATTTTTTTTAACTGTTTATAGCTGTCCAGAGCTGCAGCTAACCCATCGATGCGCTTTATTGAAACACGGCATTCATCTGAAAGACATTGAAGTGCAGTATTTAAATTTTCATCAATTTTCTGAGCCTTATTTATGATTTCTTGCTCAATTGAAGGCTTTACTTCAATTTCTGCTTTTTGTCGAAGATACTTTACATGTAATGATATAAGTGATTCATAAAAAAAATTAATTTCAGTTTGTATCTTATCATATTTTCGCTCGATTTCACGCATTTTTGCGAATACGATTCTAAATTCTTGCATTCGGCTTCTTTTTGCATCTAGTACAGTTTGGACGAAATCGTACCCAGATTTAACAAGATCGTTCTGACTTGGTTCTTTCTTACCACAAAACACAAACCTATTGATTGATATAAAATAAACAATAAATATATAAATAATTTTTTTCACTTAACCCCTAATTTAATACTAAAGATTTTTTCAGCCAATGACATCGGTATTAAGACAGGCTGGAAGTACCCAGCACGATCCTCACAATAAATCAGTAGAGTCTATTTTAGGAAAAATAGTTGACGTGTTCGTATCTTTGTTTAATACATCAATGAATTAAATTGCATAATCTCACTAAATATTCTCTGATGAATCATTGGCAACTAGTTGCTCTGGAGCCGCTCGTGCCCGACCTAAACGCTTGCAAGGCAACTTTTGCACTATAAATAAACTATTATTATGATAAACATAAACTAGACGATTACCTTGGTCGCTATCCTGTGATGTGCTAAAGAACTGATCTAAACTCTGAATTCTCAAATTTTGATCATTAGCTTCACCTACATTATCATGATCAACCTCAGTTCCATCTAATGCTGATATTTCACTTTGTTGCTCAAATGGATGCAACAATATAACAGGAGAGGCGTTCGCAGGAAGGTCAAAATCCTGACGAAACCTATGGCCACCTGCCTCACCACCATCGACTACTGCTGCCCCCACATTTCTAGCTGCATCTTCACTCGACGCATTATTTGTCCCAGCGGAACAAGCTTCAGCTGGTGCAATCTCAATTTTTGGACGCGACCCGAAAAAAAGTGACAACATAAAATCTATAAATGCACCACGACTTTTTTCAAGGTAAAAACTACCTCTCGTATCATGGAAATTATTGGAGTAATTTATATAGCCATCGAGAAATTGTGATATGATCTCCAATTTATCTTCATTTACTGGATTTTCGAGCATTCTATCTGATGTGTTTTCAGATTTTTCAGCTATTGATTCTGTATCAATCTTAGAGACAAAAAGACCTCCTGGATTGCTCTTTTCTTCGTACGAACTATAGCTGACTTTAAGTCCAACCGCATAAAGAGATCCCAGCGCTTTTCGATCAGATCGAATAAAATACCAAACCATATTACGGAAAAGCCGACAATCCTCATCATCAGTAAGCTTAGATTGAATCTCACGAAAAAAATCTGCCACAACCTGTGACTTATACTTTGCTTCAAGATTCTTGACATTCGTTTGTGGATTTGGCTGACGACACCCAGGACAAACCGAGGTCAAAACAGCCATCAAAAAAAAGATTCGCACCATAGATCAGATTACCATTGCATCGCAGTAAAACCTGCCAACTATGAAACTCAATGGACTTCAATTTTCACATTTCAAGATTTTATTCAAACTAAAAATGAAAAAATCTCACTCCTAAAAATTTGTTAAATTAAATAAATTAAAAATGAAACTTATTTTTGTACTTTTGAAACGAGACCATCTCATCTGCAAAAAGAATCTAGCTACTTGAAAGACGCATCGCGTTATTCTTTCGTAAGACAAAGCCCTTTTGATCATCAGTTTTTAAGATTAAACTTTTGAGGGTACTGGGCAGACTTTTTTTGATCACTTCCCTCCTTGTGACTCGAATATCAAGATCTCGATGAAGACCCAATAAGAGCCTTTCTCACGAAGTGATTTTAAAAAACCACTACCAACTCTTAAAAAAATACAACGCAAGTCCCCCTGCTAAGCCGTAAGAACCAAGCTTCGGATGATTCTGTGAAAGAGATGAGGTACCCACTGGTAGCAACATGCATGCTTTGTTTTTCATCTGGCGATTGGCTTACAGTCTTTTTTATTGATAAAAGAAGTTTTTAGCTCTTTTACACCAAAACTATGGCATATGAGAGCCTCAACGCCCTTTCAAGCAAAGCGTCTGACTCAAGAAAAGCTTCCTCGGAGCCCGTAGTAAATTTCATCGGCTGATGCTTGCTGAGGACAGCATGACTCAAGAAAAAATTTAACAGCATGTTTAGATAAACATTCCAGGATTTACTACAAAAACAGTTTATAAATTACAGGAAAAAAGAGAACAAGCACTCCTCGGGAAAATCAGGTCGGTCATAACTAACCGCATAGCTATACTCTGAACCTATTTTGGCCCCTTCAACAGCGAACTGCATTATTGAGATACAAATTAAAACACTAGTTATACTGAGTCAAAAAAATAGGATAGCCTCAAGATTAAAATTGAAGGAGTTTATCATGCCAACAGGTTACAATCACTTGAATTTATAAAAAAGGTCACAAATTTACGCGCTGAGAGCAACGAAGACATCAACGGCTGAGATTGCCAGAATACTTCAATGCCACCCATCTACCATCACTCGTGAAATAAAACGCAACACTGGAGATAGGGGTTATCGCTATAAACAAGCCAATGGCAAAGCGGTAGAACGTCGATGAAAGGCAAGTCGCACCTGTAAGAAGCTC
>DAISZI010000205.1:0-3467 GCA_036824885.1 Oligoflexia bacterium | reverse complement strand
GTGGTTCTGGGAGCTGGTCCTGCGGGTTATGTTTGTGCGATTCGATTAGCTCAGCTTGGGAAAAAAGTGATGGTTGTTGATCGAGCGGAAGTAGGGGGGGTTTGTCTGAATCGGGGTTGTATTCCTTCGAAAGCGCTCATCCATGCAGCTGGGATTTTGGAGAAAGCGAAGCATGCAGGACCGATGGGCATTGAGATTTCTGGGGTTAAGGTACATCTGGAGCAAATGATGCGTTGGAAGGATGGCATCGTTGCTCAATTGACTTCGGGGGTGAAGTCTTTATTGAAGGCGAATGCTTGCGATTTTTTAGCGGGAGAAGCGCGTTTTTTGGATGCTAAGACACTTGAGGTGAAATCAGCTGAAGGAAATTGGAGGTGTTCTTTTGACTCCTGTGTGATTGCTACGGGTTCTTCTCCTACGAAGATTCCTAGTATTGCTGTGGATCAAGAAAAGATTTTAGATAGTACCGCAGCTTTGAATTTGAAGACGATTCCTTCGTCCATGCTCTGTATTGGAGGGGGCTATATCGGTTTGGAGCTCGGGACTTTTTATTCTAAATTGGGAACGAAGGTGCATATTGTAGAATCTGGACAATTTTTAGCACAGGTAGATCCTGCTTTAACTCAGGTGGTCTTGAAGCGATTGGAAAAAAAGGGGGTTCTTCTTCATCCGAATAGTCAAGTACGTGCGTGTAAGTCTCAGGGAGATTTACAAGAAGTGACTTTTTCGGATGGAAAAAAAGAGCAGAAAGTTCAAGTTGAGAAGGTTTTAGTGACGGTAGGAAGGACCCCTAATTCAAAGGGTTTGGGTCTTGAGAAAGTGGGTTTACAGACGGACGATCGAGGATTTTTGAAGGTGGATGCGCAGCAGAGAACTGAGGTGGCTCACCTTTATGCGATCGGGGATATTGCTGGTCCTCCTTTGCTTGCGCACAAAGGATCTCAGGAAGGTATGATCGCTGCAGAAGTAATTGCGGGACTTCCGAGTCGTTTTGATGCTTTGGGTATGCCTTATGTTGTTTTCACTGATCCTGAGATTGCAAGCGTGGGTTGGACGGAGCAAGAGGCTAAGCAGCATGGGGTTTCTGTTGAGGTGGGAACGTTTCCTTATCAGGCTAATGGTCGTGCTTTGTCTATTGGATCTTCGGATGGATTAGTGAAGGTTGTGGGAGATAAAAAAACAGGCAGGCTTTTGGGGGTCCATATTGTTGGAGCGGAGGCTTCTAATCTCATTTCAGAGGCTTCTTTGGGCTTAGAGCTCGGAGCTTTTATGGAAGATCTTGCACTGACGATTCATCCTCATCCGACTTTATCGGAGACCTTGAAGGAGGCAGCAGAGGCTGCTTTAGGGCACGCGATTCATGTGGTACAGAAAAAAAAGGATTCAGTTTTGGTCTCTTGAGGGACTTTGTGATTATGTTACTCTGAGGGATCTTCAGCAGAGGTTAGTGGCTTTGAGGGTGGAAGATCGGATTTCCGATACTGTCTTGTTTTTAGAGCATGCGCCTGTCATCACGCAAGGAAGAGGTCTTCAATTTACCGGGAAGCCTGGGCCCAGGCACATGCCTTTGGATCCCCATGCCTTGCAAGGCATGGCTTTTTCTGAGACAGAGCGTGGGGGAGATTTAACCTACCATGGTCCTGGGCAATTAGTGATTTATCCCATCATGAAATTAGATGGTAAGGGGATGGCACCTTTTCAAGACATTGTGGGATTTTTAAGGCAATGGGAGCAGATTTTATTAGAGGTGCTTGAGGATTATGAACTTCCTGTGTGTCGAAAAGAGCAAGCAAGTGGGATTTGGATTCGAGATGGTGTGGGTTTGAAGAAGCTTGCATCGATAGGCATTGCGATTCGAAAATGGGTGAGTTACCACGGCTTGGGTTTGAATTGTGTGAATGGACTTGAGGGTTTTTCGAAGATTGCTCCTTGTGGGTATGCATCTGAAGTGATGACTCGGCTTGCGGATTATCTGCCTTTAGATCCCTATGACTTTCGTAGATCTTTGGAAAAGGCAATCATTGAAAAATGTGAGCGCATCCTTCAGCACAGGGGTGATTTTGAAAGAGATATTCTGTAGGATCCTGACTTTTTTCATCTCAGTGTGCGAGTACCGCTAGTAGAGCAAGGATGAGAAGTGCCATGTACATCTTGGCAAATGCTTGATCTGGGATAAGCTTGGATATTTTCACCCCCATGGGAACTCCCAAAAAGCCACCGATGGCAATACCCAAAAAAGCGGGAAGGTAGATCCAGCCTAAGAAATGGGGTAAGGGGGCATCGTTATGAAGGAATACCAGATTCCCGAGACTGCCAACCAGAGCAATGGGAATACTTAAAGGATTGGCTGTAGCTGTTGCTTGGACCATTTTGGCATTCCATCTGCGGAGTAAGGGTATTGTCATGACACTTCCGCCGATACCTAAGGTCGTTGCAATAAACCCTATCGTCATACCCAGGAGATAGGTGGTCAGTATCGAGGGTTTTACGAGCTTTTTCTCGGAAGATGCGTAGATAAAATGCTTGCTGAGGAGGGTCTTGAAGATAGTGTATCCCATGAAGAGGACAAAGCATGTTTTCATGATGGGATGGGAGAGAAATCCCGAACTCCATACCCCAATCAGAGAACCAACGGCAATGCAGGGGGATAGTGTGTAAACTTTTTTCCACAAGATATTGCCTCTGATGGCATGGTGGTAGGTTGAGTTCAGGGAATTGAGGATCATGACAGCAAGTGATGTTGCAATGGCTGCATGCATCACGATTTCATGGGGTATGCCCTCAGATGGCAGTAACCACAAGAGGGTTGGCACCACAATCAGGCCACCTCCCAAGCCAAAGAGACTTGCGGTGATACCAGTTAATGTGCCAAAACCGAGGTAAGGGATGAGCATATAAGTCATGGATTTTTCTTTTGAGGTACTTTTCTCTTTTTGATCTGATGCTAGGCTCCACTTGATCGGAGATTTTTCTTTGACTTTCTTCTGAAAAGATTGTTTTTTACTGCATGCATTTGTAGGATTCATCTGCTAATCAGTATTCATGGCATTTTTTTGAGGAATTGTCAAATCAGGCGAAGTGCAAGGTTTCGTGAGGTGGGGATTCCTGATTGTTGAATTGCCAAGTTTTGAAAATAGTGGGCTTAGGTTTTAAGCCATACCATTGCTTTGCAGGAAAAAGGGATAGCTTCATCAATGATTTTTAGTATCCGCTCATTAAGTTGTGTAAAGAACAGAAATAACATTAAAAATAATTAAAATTCTCCCTCGCTTAATTTTGATGATCGCAGTTCAAATAGAGTATGCTTGGGACGAAAGAACGCATCGGCTACTCAACCTATTAGCATTGAAACAGAAACTAAATAACTAAAGAAATTTATCACGGATTGTGGTAGCCTAACCCAGTTAGTGAAAAAAGATTCGAAAAAGACATTTGGTTAATCGCTAAGAAGTCATGCTTTCTTGTTT
>DAISZI010000204.1:0-3478 GCA_036824885.1 Oligoflexia bacterium | reverse complement strand
ATTCTAATATAATATTTTCCTCGGGAATACCTAGTTCCATCAACTCTTTTTGCATGACCTGTGCTTCAGAAATCGCGCTTTTTTTAGGATATCCACCACTTGCCAATACCATGCAATCCTTCGATGTTTTTTTACAATCCCCATAAAGTCGAGCAGCTTCATGGATTCTGGAATAACCCAAAAGAGTTGAACTCACTTGATCACCAGACCATCGAACTAAACCACTTCCCAGTAAGATAATCGTATTTTTAGATTCCCAATGAAAATCAATCAATGGCATAGAGGATTGCAGATTCAAAAGAAGCAAAGAAGCTATCTTCCCACTTCCTAAAAGAAACGCTATCAAAAAGACGATGCTTAAAAAAATCATGCTCATTCTTCTTTTTTTTAATAAGAGCAATAAGAAACCTAATAAAAACACAAATAAAAGAACCAAAAAGCTCATGGCTAACCCCGAGATCAATAGCAACGACATACTTCAAAAGTCTATCCAAGCTGTAAACAAAAAGACCAACCCTCCGAAGTCGTCATTCTAACCCGAAATCAATTTGACAGGAAGGCTTCTGCGATCGGCTGATATAATATCCAAGAACTGACTATTGACTCTTTTTTCCTCTTCATGACTAATAATACAATCCGCAATTTTCTTTAATTTTATTCTTGTAAAAATCTAAGTGCGTGATCTGCTTCGTTTCAGAAAAATTAAAGATCCCCTGCATTTGAGAAAGAAAACAAATACCATCCTTACCAACTTGATTGCCTAAAAGACTCAAGTATTTGAGCCCCTGAATGCCTGAGAGACTAGAAGCCCCCAAATCCCCTATTTGATTATAAGCAAGATTAAGGTGAACAATTTGCTGCATCTGAGAAAGATAACCTGCTCCCACGTCTCGTATTTCATTGCCAGCAAGATTCAAATGGGTAAGCCCTGGCACCTGAGAGAGATGAAAGGCCCCCACATCACCTACTTGATTGTTTTCTAAATCCAATTCATGAATACTTGGCATCTGAAGAATGTAGACTAACCCATGACCCCCTACATGATTGCAACTCAAATCCAAACTGACAAGTTCCTGCATTTGCGAAAGGGAGAAAAAACTACCATCGCTTATCTGATTGCAAGAAAGATTCAAACGAGCCACCCTGTGCATTTGAGAAAGAGCGAAAACTCCATCATCACTTATTTGATTGCAAGAAAGATTCAAGTCAGTAATCCCCTGCATTTGAGAAAGATTCGTAAGCGCAGAATCATCGATTTGATTGTAAGAAAGATCCAAGTGTGCAATCCCCTGCATTTGAGAAAGACTTAAGGCCCCAAGAACACCTATTTGATTACAAGCAAGATTTAAATGAGTCAAACTTTGCATGGAGGAGATGCTTGAAACCCCGACGTCACCGATTTGATTATAACCGAGCTCCAAACTCACGAGCCCCTGCATTTGAGAAAGACTGAAGGCTCCAAGAGACCCTATCTGATTGTAAGAGAGGTTTAAATGGACTATCCCCTGCATGCGAGCTACGTGACCTGCCCCAACGTCCCCAATCTTATTGTGCGAAAGACTCAACTGAGACAATCCCTCCATCTGAGAAAGGCTATGCGCTCCTTGATCCGTAACCTGATTGCAGGAGAGATCGAGAACTTGAAGGCCTTTCATTTGAGAAATGCTAGAAACCCCTACGTCACTGATAGCATTGCCGCTCAGACCTAACTCAGTCAACTGAAGCACCTCAGTGATTCTAGCAACTGCAGCATCGTTCACCTGATTGTTGCTCAGATGCAATTTTTTTAAATGAGGAAATCTTAAAACAGCATCTAAGAGCCCAGCGCTAAATTCAGCATCATGCGTTAAACCTTCAACACTATCAAGCGATAGTTCGACAAGAGTTTTAGGCAGTTTACTCAGTGCAGCAAGGTTGAATCGTGAATAAGAAAGATCTAAAATTTCAATTTTTCTACAATAACTTCTTTCTATACTAGAAAAAAGTTCATCAGGAATATCTCTGCCAGCAAAAGATAACGGCTTCTTAGCACAGAAATCAAAGGCTGCTTCCTGAATCCGAGGTGCATGCCTTCTGCCCAACATGAAACTCAAAACATCTAACGAAGACAAATAACCAAAAACACCCCCATAAAAATTTCTCACCGAAGTAAGAGAACCGTAACCTAAGGATCCTTGATTTTGCACCGAGCCTTCTACTTGCTTTTTTTTTGCCCCATCAACCATGGCCCAAGCTGTATTCAAACCAAGAAAAACGCATAACAGCGCTGATCCCACTTTTCTTTTGATGATTACCCAAAAATGACTATTTTTTGATACAACCATCTTTTTATATTCACTCATCCTTGAGTTGTATCAAATTGACATTTTTTTTCAAGTTCCAATGCTCAAATATCTGCCTTTTTTAAAAAATAAGTCAGCTCAAATACCAGCCCTCTCTACAATCCCCCCTTCTGTTCCCGACTATCAAGGTGTTTTCAGATCTTCGAAGACTGTTTGAGTTCAATCGGTAGTTGGAGGCTATAGTTCCACTCAGCATGAAAAACTGCTCTCAGAATTTTTAGATCTCGTATTTTCTTGAGACACGAATGCCTTTCTGATATTTCTTATTTTATCAAAGTAGAAGCTAAAATTTTTAATTCCATCGTCCTACCCTTTCTGTATAAATTTTGATTAAAAAATACAAGTCATCTAACCCGAAAACATAATTTGACCTATGGCATTTTGAAGATCTCAAATCACATGAAATTCTTGTGCGCTTGAATTTGACTTAGCAACGTAGTAAGGATAGCGCAGAATTAAAAACCAGCATCAGTCGATCTAGTGAAATTTTCAAGCTCATAGACAATATCAGATAAGCTTGCGAGTTTTGCAATTATTGAAAAAACCTGAATGCTTTATTTGAAGAATACTTAGACAGGCTTGTAAAAAATACTTAAGCTATCTTGAATTCAAGCCTAACCAATCATCTTCGAAACTTTCACGAAACTTCTTTCGTTAAAAACAATGTGTCTAATTATAGTTATATTTTTTTATTATTTTTTATTGAAAAAGTTTCATAAACACGCTTTTTGTATTCTCATTAATCATAATTCGTTATTTACCTTCTTTGCTTATTTTTTTTAATGCTAATTTTTCAAATGTAGGTTTTTTAACATCAGCAAAAAAATAATTCTCAGGCATCGATTTCAATATGGAACTCGGCATTGAGCATGTTGAGAAATTTTTATGACAATCATTCGTCTTATCATAACTTTTCACGAGGTAGCAAAAATATTTTAGATAAGATTAAAAAACGCATGGATAGCAAGCAGAATGAAACTAATTCATGCCATTTAATCTTAAAAAGCATAATTAATAAAAAAATGCACCAATCGAAAAAGTAATAGAATTTAGTTCTAAAAACAAAATGTAACTGGTCAGCGGTTATTTCATAAAATCAGGGAATTTGTCTTCAAAAACCAACTTTAGTGCTTCGG
>DAISZI010000203.1:0-3490 GCA_036824885.1 Oligoflexia bacterium | reverse complement strand
ACCGATGACCCTCTCATTACGAATGAGATGCTCTACCGACTGAGCTAAAGCGGCGGTTTGACTACCTTTCTGACAATAGACAAATCGGGGGACAGGGCAAGTCCCCGCGATCAGCGGGAGAGGATTCGGAATCTGGTTTTCGGTTTTTAAGGGCACCAAACGGCACCCGTGAAACCCATAAAACTTCGCCCCAAAAAAACCAAAAAGGGTTGGAGCATCAATATACCACCACTGCTATCGGAATCTGGTAAAAGAAGGAGACGCTTCTTCGCTTCAAGGGATCAAGCAGAACGATTTGCCGCCCCTATACGGCAAAAATACCGACATGGCGTGATTCATAAGGTTCTTCCTTTGACTCAGTCTCAATTTGCGGTTCGTGCTTTTGAAATTCTTGGAGACAGACCACCAGAAGTCATTTTCCAAGCCGTAAAGCTCTGGCTGGAGCAAAGAGAGCAGGAATCAAAGTCCGTGACCTTCAATGATGCGTGTGAATCCTTTGTCTCATCGCCATACAAGGCTCACCTCACAGCAGCATATCGAAACGCATTCCTCTATTACCGCAATCGATTCACCAGCATCACCAGCAAGCTTCTAGTTGAAATCACCACTGCAGACATTCACGAGGAGTTCTCAGGAATGTCACCAAGTGCCAGAAACACTGCGGCTGCACACCTTTCATCACTCTGGTCGTTTTCCATCAAACGAGGGTGGGCAACGGTGAATCCGCTGAAAAATCTGGATCGTTCTCACGTCCCCAAACCGAAGATCCATATTCTCACTGCCAAGCAGCTTCGGAGGTTGTTCGTTGCCACAATCCGACTGCACCCTGAAATGGTTCCACTCCTAGCAATCGAAGTGTTCGCAGGAGTCCGTCCCATCGAATCTGAAAAGATCCGTTGGGAGAATGTGGACATGGAAGATGGAATTCTGACGATCCCTGATCCCATGGCAAAGACGAGGATTGGTCGGCACATTGAGATGCACCAGACGTTGATTGATTGGCTGGAGTGGCATCGATCACGTGGAGGCAAGACGGATGGGATGATTTGTCCCCACCCACACATGACCCTGAGACGGTACCTTCGTAAAATCCGACAACGAGCAGGTCTTATCCCTTGGCATCAGGACGTGCTTCGACACGTTTTTGCTTCAGCCGCTTTAGCATCCGATTGGAGGGATATTGGAAAACTTTGCATCGAGTTGGGTCATTCCAGTCAGAAGATGCTCCATCGTCATTACGCACGAAGCGTTAAGAGAAAGGATGCTCTTGCGATATTTCAGGTCAAGCCCATGAGTCAGAGGGCATAAGAGCCTGTCAATCTCTATTCCATTCTTCGTTTTTGTGTATAGACCCTTAATCATCGGAGCATCCTGCTATGCTATCAGATAGAATTCAAAAAAATAATAGAAAGGCATTTGTAAGTCCTAGTTCTCGCCTTCATTATAGGGCAGAAATCTTCTTTCTTTGTTAGTAAATGCATTAAAAAGTAATCAAAATCCATTTAAAACATGGTAAAACAAATTATATTCTTGACTTTTACTCTGTAGATGGCACAATAAAGGTATATTAGACTGAGTTGTACTGCAGTGAAATAACAAAAATGTCATTTTCTCAACAAAAAGTATTACAAAGTTGTAAATATAAACAAAGTAATTCGATAGACAAAGCTGTAATCGGACGAATAAACACACAGATTAAGCGAGTCCTAAGCTTCGCCTATCAATATTGCTGTAAAAATTTATGAATATAGCTCAAAACGCACAATATAACTATAAAATAGATGTCATTGATAAATCTGTTGATGGCTTTCTCCTGTACACTGGAAATAAAGTCCATCCTGAGATGAACAGCCTTCTGAATGTCCCAATCTCTTATGTTTTAGGTTTAAGATACTCCAGCAATGGGTACAAGAATCCTAGTACAACCAAACATCGATACTTCTTTCTTAATTACATTCTAGAATCAATAAATGAGACAATTAAAGATGTTGCTAAAGAGTACTACTTAGGAAAAAATACTGTTAGAGGCATCTTAATTAGTGAGTATGATCACGTTCTTCTTGAAAAACCAGAGATGCACTCTCATTTCCTCTTTCACATTCATCCTGAAGCTGTATCAGGAGTAGCAATAATAGTCTGGAATTGGTTATCAAAGCTGGTTAATGAACCGCATAAAGGTATTGCTGAATGTTATCTTCAGTCCGTGTATGAACAGAATGAACTCGGATCTTATGTCTGCAAGGTTTCAAGAACACCAGAACAGGATGGATATAAAGAGTTTTTATATTCAAAGGGCTTTGTAACTATAATAAACAAATGCCATCAGAACCCACAATTTAAATACCAAGGTGAGATGGTTGCAATCGGTTCACCCCAAGACCCATACCTTCCATTCAGGAATCATGACGAGGTGAAGCCTCCAAGATTGCTAGAGGATGAGTCTGATGAACCAGCAACTCCAAAAGAGGAGAACATTGTCGAGAAGCTGGAGCGCATCTCAAAAATGGATCTCCCTTTTATCCAAAAAGGGCAGCTAGAGCTTTTTCCTCATCCCTCGTGTTGAGAAGGCCATAATCGTACAGTCGCTTCATGGGGTGCCTTCGTCCCAAGAATTCTTTGACTGGGAAAAATTGATTCATCACGCCCAACGCTACTCTGTAGTTGGCTTGCCAGTTGCATTCTTCCCAAGGGCTTTTTTCTTCCATCTCGTCGAGGTACATGAAAGCCGAATCCCGAATTTTTCGTTCGTCTCCGCTCAACCAAAGGAGTAACGAGCCGCTCATCAGAGAAGAGCGAGCAATCGTCGTGACTTTTAAGCCCTGTTTTTTCTCATCTTGAAGGTATTCGTAACAGGCCAAGCAACCATCAATACTAGGATTTCCGATTCCGATCATTTCGATGGTCAGGTGACTCGGTCTGCTTCGCAGGGCCTTTCGGATCTGCGAGAACATCAAAACCCCGTTGTCCTTCGCCAAATCGATCAAAACCTCCTTCTCCTTGCCGTTGTAAAAGCGTTTGGAGGGGCTTCTGGCTGCGTTTAATGCCCAGTTGGTCACATTGTAGCTCCCAACGGCAATAACGCTGCTTACGGCTATCTGGAGGACTGGATGCACTGTTTCAATCGCATCGTTTGTAGGTTCGCCAACGATTGATTCCCTCGAATTTTATGAAATCGGGGTGTTCCTTCACGAATCGCTTGAGATCTGCATAAGAGATTTTCAAGTGTCCGAGCAAAAACGATGACGGATACTCTTCGCCCTGTTCCATCACGCTGATGAGGATCCGCTTGATCTCTGTTGAATCCAGTTTACGGGTCAGGCCCATCTCCAACCGCTTTGCGTCTTCGGGTGAAGGCGGAGCAGGAGGCAATTCTTCCAGCTTCAAGCCAAGGGATTGCATCGCATCCCAGTTTTTCCGCAGTTCTTCTCTAAATTTCTGCTGTAGGGCTGCAATCTGGGCATTGTAGTAGGCGATGATATGCTCCCTCTGG
>DAISZI010000202.1:0-3491 GCA_036824885.1 Oligoflexia bacterium | reverse complement strand
AATTCATCTTGAATGGCTTTGATCCGCCGTCCAAGTCATATGCGTAACCCCTGGATTTTTTTACCACCAAACTTTGAAGTCCTAGGAATTGTAACAAGTTATGTAGACTCCCTTCGCCTGACGAAGCGCATCCATTCCAGCTTTTCCGACTGAATTATAGTTAAGATTCAAGAATCCAATTGCCTGCATACTAGAGAGATGGATTGCTCCAGAATTTCGAATTTTATTGTCAGAAATATCTAAAATTCTGACTGTATGCATACGAGAAATATGCTCAGCACCAATATCTCCGATTTTATTAAAGGATAGGTTTAAATCTGTAACTCCTTTCATTTGAGCAATGTGAGCCGCTTCATTGTCTCCAATTCCGGAAGAAGTTACTATTAATTTTGTAATCCAGTGTATACGAGACATATACTGCGTATCATGAATGCTCATGCTAGTGTGATTAATCCTCAATTTTCTAAGCTCATGCATATGAGAAATTTCAAGCATCGCAAGATCCATCTCGGGGTCGTTACCGATCTCAAACTCTCTCAACCCGATCATATTAGAAAGGTAACTCTCATGATTTTTTTTGATCTGATTCTGAAACATACCTAGGTTTATAACTCCCTTCATTTCAGAAATGCTCTTCGTAGCAAGAGCGGTGAGGTAATTCTCGGCGAGACTTAGGATTCTAGTCCCTAGCATTTGACTAATGGCTGTCGTGGCTACTCCGACGTTATTCATGTTAAGGTCCAATTCGATAATCCCCTGCATTTTAGAAATGTGCTTCGCTCCAGTAGGACTGATCCTATTTGAACCAAGAATCAGGATCTGAATGCCTTTCATACGAGAAATATGCTCAGCTCCAGTATCACCGATTGCATTGGATCCAATATCCAGTTTTACAATCTTTTGCATTTTAGAAATGTGTTCAGCTCCAACAGGACCGATTTCATTATGACTGATAATCAGGGTTTTGATCCTCTTCATTTTAGAAATGTGTTCAGCTCCAACAGGACCGAGTTCAGCTAAACTAACACTCAAATCGACAATGCCTTGCATTTTAGAAATGTGTTCTGCGCCAGTGGATCCGATGGGATTTCGATCAAGCAGCAAGACTGTAATACTCGTCATTTTAGAGATATACTTTGCTCCATTTTCATTAATATTAAAATTAGTAATTTTCAAGTCATTCATTCTTTGCATAGAAGAAAGATGATTGAAGCTTTCGTCATCAATTTGCATGGCTGAAGTTTCGTATTTATGAATAATTAAACATGTCAGCTCAGGCATTTTAGCAAGATTGCCTACTGCTTCGGCATCAAAGTTGTTGCCGTAAAGATCCAAGTATTCAAGGTTCGGCATTTTAGAAATATAATAAGCTCCATCATTCTCGATTTTATTATGAGCAAGAATTAATCTCGGAAGCCTTTGTATTTGAGCGATCCGAGAAAGTCCAAGGCTCGTGATTTGGTTGTAACTAAGATCCAAATAGGTAAGCCACCTCATGCGAGCAATATATTCTGTTCCAGCGTCTCGGATACCGCTTTTTTTAAGGTGTAGTTGGTTGACCGTTCGCATTTTAGAAATGTGTTCCGCTCCATGTTCTCCGATAACATTGCCGTCAAGATGTAATTCGACGACCATGAACATCTGAGAAATGTACTCCGCCCCAGCGAGTCTGATGCAGTTGTCAGCGAGATTCAATACTGTGACATTGCTCAAATTCGCAATATTAGCCAATCCCTCGTCTTTGATGTGATTGTTGCTGAGATTTAAATTTTGAAGACTCGTCATCTGAGTAATCGCAGAAGCCCCAATCTTTCCGATCAGATTTCGACTGAGATTTAATTTTTCAATTCCCTGCATTTTAGCGATGTGGGCGGCTCCTGCGTCTCCGATGAGATTTTCACTCAGATCTAAAGTTTTAACTCTTTGCATTTTAGAAATGTGCTCCGCGCCAGCATCTTCTATTTGATTAGCGCGAAGCATTAATTCGGTAACATTCACCATTTGAGTGAAAACTAATGAGACCTCATCGTTGATCTGATTGCATTCGAGGGTTACTTTTTGTAAGTTTGATTTCTGGGTACCTGTTTCAGCGACAACTAAAAAATTTTCCTCGTTTAGCTCATTGCATTCGAGGATTAATTTCTGGGTATCTATGATATCTCTGAAAGAACCAATCAGGTTTTCCCTGATATCTAACTCTTTCAGTTTTTTCATGTCAGCAATGATGATAAGACCTTCAATCGTGACTTGATTGTTCTTGAGCATCAAGGTGTCGAGTCTTTGCATTCGTGCAATGACAGAAACTTCATGATCACTAATATGCTGATTTTCAAGGTTTAATTTTTTTAGGCTTTGAAAAAATGCAATATTTGGTAAAAAATTACAGATTTGAAGAATGCCTCCCCGAAGGTTTCCAACGGCGTGTAGCGACAGGGACTGAAGGCCCGCAGGTAGATTATTGAGTAGATTCGGAGTAATTCTCGAATGTTCAATTTCTAGTTCTGTAAGATTTTGAAAATTGTCACTTTCCAGTGTTTCAGGTAGCGTCTCATCGCTAACGACCGCACAGCTTATCTTTTTAACTACCGAAGCAACGAGTTCACCTTCGGCAGTAGTTTCGCTTTCAAGAGTGCGTGCTTCGACAGTAGCCTCACCTTCAGTGCTAGGTATTACTTCAGGATGATAATGCATAGCGATAGATGAAGAGGAATAGTAAAAAAAAGCAACGACCCAAGAAAGAATAATTTTTGTCACAAGAAATCCGTACTTCAAATCAATTTTTTAATCAACTTTTTTAACGTTTTTTCTCTCGTCATTAATTATTTTACTTTTTAAGTTTAATATCTAAGCATTTGAAAAAAACTGAGTAAAACGGTCGCTTAATGGATCGTCTTTTTGCTATACTTGTGTTTCAGGAATTCCGTGCAAAATCTCTTTGGGAATGCTTTTGAACCTCTGTCACACACAATAGACTTCTTTCAAATTACCCCTTGATTTTCCATGTAGATTTCGCAAATTAGATGAAATTAAGTTCAAATCGCTTTTTTAGATTTCGATTTTGTGTTCAAGATTTTAACTATGGTAGAAAAGAGGTACCATTACAAAATGCGAAGCAGAGATTACTTTGCTGAATTGGTTAAAAAACAGGGAATACGAAAATTTTAAAAAAATTTTTGATGAGATTTATCGATCCAGTGATCTCAAGAAAAAATTGAAAATCGTAAATAAGTAATTTAATCCATTAACTTATGATTTTAAGCGCTTCTGTGAAAGAGATCTACTGTAATTACAAAATGTAAAGCAGAACTGACTTAAGAGATGATAGTGGACTCTAAAACTCGATAGCTTGCTAACTTAGAGAAAAAGTGGTTTTGTGACCAGTTCAAGAAGGGGGTTTTAAAGTATCTGACGAGGCACTTTTAAAGTTCATCCGTATCAACTTGAGAGTGACGAGTTTTGACTTGATGCATTATAGAATCGAGACTAAAAAT
>DAISZI010000201.1:0-3521 GCA_036824885.1 Oligoflexia bacterium | reverse complement strand
GATCATACGCAAAAAACTATCCGAGGTCAGCAAATCGAAACCCTTCAAAAAATCTTCCACATTCTAAAAAAATATTCTCATGTTTTAATTGATGAGGTGGATTCGATTTTAGATATCATGGCTTCTCATCGATTTTCGATCGGACATCACCATCGACTGGAGAAGTCGATTGTCAATGCGACAGCGGGACTTTATCGGATTCTTGCTGAGAATCAAGAGATTCATCAGGCTGTGAATATTCCTTTTATCCAAGAAGAGCAAGTTCGTGCTGTGCCTTATAGTCGTGATATTTATCATCAGAAAGTGAAGGATCTTCTCATTGAGGGATTTTGCGATCCTCAAAATGCGAAGTATTTCTTTGATGAGCCGGAATTGATTCAGGAGTTTCAGGCAATTGGTTCTGATCGTCTCAAGCAGTATTTGAAATGGAACTCTTTAAAAACGAGTCAAAAGGGCCTGGATGGTGTAGAGCAGGATGAGATCAATATCAATGTTGTTTTAGAAGAAAGAAAAACGTACCTTGATGGGTTGAAGTATGATGAGTTTAAAGACGTCATCAGTGTTGCTTTTACTCAGATTCATCAAATCCTTCCTCTAACCTTGGAAAGGGCTTATCTGGTTCATTATGGTCTTTGCCCCAAGGAAAGTGAAGGTGCATGTCATCCTTTTGTTGGAATTCCGTACCATTCGGGTGCCCCTGTGGTGAATTCTCGGTTTGGAACCGATTTAGAGTCGTTGAATTATACTATTCAAGCTCATCTCGAAAGTCGTGATGTCTTGGGGATGTTTGAACTTGAAATGACTCGACTTAAGAAGCAGTTTATCGATAATAACAGTCGGAAAGTGAGAGATAAAATCAGCTCCTATTTTTCTAAGACTCTTTCAGATGGACAGATCTTGAATATGGATCGGACTTTCATTCAATCAGGGGCGAAGCATGTTCAGACGCGACCTGATCTTATGCTAGAGTTGGTGAAGCAGCATGCAGCACCCAAGATTGAAATCTTTCCTGATCAGCTTTTTACCAATTCGTATATTTATCCGGTCTTATTTAAAAAAATCCAAGGAATGACTGGAACTTTATGGAATGCTGACTCATTTCCGAAGTTCTATGAGACTTTGCAGGCATCAGATTCTCTGGGGCGTACCTTGACCGCTTTGTGGAAATCAGAGAAGACCCGCAAAGTGAAGGTAGTGGATGCACCTCGGGCTGGAGAGCAAATTCAGAGTATTCTCGATAGGATGCTGACGGGAACACAGCCTCAGTCGATCATTGATCAAGGAGGATTCTTGAGGGGGAGAGACAATCAAGAGGTTGCTGAGGCTATGCGGTCTCATTTTCTTGGGAAGGATTCTGAGATAGATCAGTTGATTTTCTACGATGCTAAGCATCAGATTCAGCTCATGGAAGCTCAGGCGGTACGACCTTATGTTAAGCATGAGACAGATCGCATGAAAACCGGTGCTTACTGGGACATGCAACATACAACAGGTTCTGACTTAAAAGTGCACCCTCAGACAGCTGCGGTACTGACAATCAGCAAGTTCTCCATTTTGAGAGATTTACTTCAGTCAGCCTGGAGACTCAGAGAGCTTGATCGGGATCAGTCTGTCACTCTCATGATTACTCGAGATGACTTACAGATTATGTCTAAATTGCTTGTTGAAGTTCACGGTAACAGTCAGAAGATGGAAGAGGAATCTGGCACGGTTGATTTTAGAAAAATTCTTCTTTATCTTGCGACGAACGAAGCCATCAGGTCTGCAGAAGTGAATTACCGCTCGGTCAAGGCATCTCAGCGTGCCTTAATTGTGGACCAGATTTACAATACTTTGCTTGATCCTCAGGTATTGAAGACAAAGTCTTATGACTTTTTGAGAGCATTTAAGCAAGTGAAGGGCTTTTTCAGTAACCCTCGAGGGGAGCACCCTTACGAGCGCTATGGTATTCCGATGGCTGAGGTTGAGACTCTGCCATTTCTTGAAAGTGAGATTGACAGGATCTTGAGTCCTGTTCAAGGTGCGTTTGAGAATCTTAGTCAATTGCGTGAGACATTTCGTCAAGATGTTTCTAGCCGGAAGGACGATCTGCGAAGTAAAATTCTTACGGCATTAGTGGTACATGTGGAATCCGATGAAGAAATGGAAATTGAAACGCAGCAAGAACAAGAACAGGAAATGGAACTTGAAGTTGTGCAAGACTTTGAGAGTCATTCTTTCGATGCTTCTTATGATAAACCTGCGGTGAATTGGAACCGGGATGCTCTCTTTGATGGGCACTGTTTCAACCATCCTACGACCATGGAAACGGTCATTGGGGGAAAGGATCCTCGGGCGATTCAAAGTAAGTCTGATTTGTTGATTCAGTTTTTTCTCAATCCGATCATTTCTTTAGGTGATCTTTTGAAGATAGGAAGTTTTGAGTATGTTCGTGATTTATTTGATCCAAGAATTCATGGATCGCTTAATCTCTTCCCAGTTTTTCTGTCTGATTCTGAGAAACTTACTACGGATGGTTCTTCACAAGCGTTTACTGCGTTTGGTATTTATCAGGGAAAGTCAGATTTTATCTTAATCAGCTTAAATAAGTATGGTGCTGTAGACGCTTTGGCGCTGATGACGCGAGATGAAGCGCTTGATGTCGTGGGTAATTGGTTGGTAGAGGATTTTGGAGGAAGAGGTTATAGTGAAGGTCAACAGAGATCATTTCTTATTTACCAATTTGGCAATGGTTTCATCCGTCAGAGTGGAAACTTTCTCCAAAATTGGAATAGCAGGCATGAGGTCTTGGTTCAGCAGAGTCAGGAGTTATTGAATCAAGAAGTTTCAGAAGAGGACTTGGATGCGGAGTCTTGTTCAGGTGACGTTCCTATGAAGTTTGTTGATAGGCCGGAGGCCAGGGGGGACTCGTATTTCAATCAAAGTTCTTACGAGCGGCAAGAGGTGACCTTAACTGAGGCTTTCTCTGAGCTGAAGCAGCAATCTGATTTCTTGAAACTTCTGGTGCAGGCTAAGTTTCTGACTGGTAGAACGCATTTTACCGATCAGGAGAGGCCTTTTTTGGAAGCATGGCTGAGAGGTTCTGATGAGAGGGCTTTGATGAATTTCTTCACTTCTGAAGTCTTACGATTCAGAGATTCCACGCGGGAAAATTTTGAGGGATCGGTTTTACACGAGGTTTTTCATCGTGAGCAGGAACTTCAAGGCAGCGATGTTCTTCGGCAGGCTGGATGACCTGCGAGTCAAAATAAAGCCAGGTTCGATGAAAGAAAATCTGAGAAAAAATCGTCTCTTTTTCTGGGGATTTCTTGGGTAGACTCTTCCTCCTGCGGTTTCAACTTGCTTCTGAAAACGCAAAAGTTTTTTATACCTTGGGGTCAGCTTTATGTGCGACGAGCAGAATCAAGTCGATTGACGAATTCTGAAGCAGGAGCCGGTCGGGGATTTCAAGATTGGGCAGGCAGTTGACGGGAACGGGTGGATTTTGAAAGCCATCGTCAGCAGCTCTCGGCCTTTTTAGA
>DAISZI010000200.1:0-3584 GCA_036824885.1 Oligoflexia bacterium | reverse complement strand
TTGAGTTTTGAGGGTTTTTAAATCTCATTTTTGACCATGCAAAAAGGCCCAAACCTAAGCGATAAGTTGTTTTTTCGTGAGCAGGGAATCGTAAATCCGATGAGATACTTCATCCTGTGGGATGAAAAAAATTTTGATTTTATTGCATAAAAAAATTGTGACCTTCTTTTTTTTCTTTCTTGGATGGGGAGTAATACTGGAAAGCGTAAAAGAGCAAAAAAAAAGATCGGATCAAAAGTCAGCAGGAGTTTTCTGTTTTTTTTTATTTGACTCGAGTTTCAAGTTTTTTTGTAACTATTTGATTTTAAAAGGATTAAGTAAAATGCTGAGTTTTAAAAAAATCAATAATTTCAATATGTTGCATAAATTTCAGGAAAAAACTTGAAACTCGAGTTTGATTCACGATCAGAGATAGGTTTTAGATGCTGTCAATTTTTTACTGACAGTAAAAACGGTACCTGGTTTGGCAGTCTTATCGAAAAAGTCTTGCAGATCATGCAAGATGGTGCCGAGAGCCGGAATCGAACCGGCACGGTTCTTTCGAACCGCAGGATTTTCTTACCGCTTCGGCTTTCGCCGCCAAGATGACTTGTTTGCGGTCTGGACTATATCTTCACCCTGCTCAAGAAGAGTTTAGGTGCGCAGGTATCTAGTCTCTACGGCGCTCATCTGATGTCAGATGTTCCCACGGTGTTGGCAGTGAAGCGTTCACCGTTATCCCTGCGTCCACTTGTTTTGTTTCCAAAACAAGGCTCCATTACAAAGTCCTGTGCGTCTACCAATTTCGCCACCCCGGCTTCTGATAAGGGAAGCCCTTTGTACCTAATCCTGGTTTCTGAGTAAACTAAAATCAGCAGCGAGGTATGATCTTAGTGATTTTTTTTGAGGTAGGGATCATTTTGATGAGTTCTCCTCGGTGGATCGTTGTTTTTGGATCTAAAAACAGTCTTTCAGGATGATCAGGGTTGCACAGTAGCACATTGGGATTGTGTTCTTCGAGGATATCGCTAATGACACGTTTGACTTTGGGATTCCAAGCCTTGGGAGGATAGGCGCAGGAAGCTAACCAAAGGTAGGAGAATTTAAGCCATTTTCGTTCAGAAGCTAGATCTTTGGAAAACCACTGAAACCAATTGCCTGGAATCCGGATGGGGTACGAGAAGTGGCACCAATTTCGTCCTCCTTGCAAGGGACAAGCTGAAGTGTGTAGGCATGGTCCCCAGATAGGAAGCTCGTGATTTTCTAATAGCTTATCTCGCAGTGAACTTAAGTACTGCGACGGGCTTTTGTGTGCAGGTTCTAAAAAAAGCATGCCGCCTCCCTGTGCTTGGTCTAAAAGAGGGGTCCAAAACGAAGTGTTGCGAGGTAATCCTGATTCATTGAGAACATTGCCTAGAAAGATCAATGAAGTGGGTTTTAAAGTTTGAGTAGCCTCCCACCAGGGGCCTGGTTGGGTGTAAATTTTTACTTTTCCTCGTAATTTTGGAAATTGTGAAGCCAGTGCTTCCGCAAGTTTTTTTCCGTCTTGCATGATGGTGGTATTTAAATCAAACCAGAAAAATTCTATGGGAGGAATTTCTGAGAGATTTTTTTCTAAGAGCAGCAGTAAAAAACTCAGGGAAGCTGTTCCTGGTCCTGAGCCTAAATCGGCAATCCTCAAAGTTCTTTGTTGGCTACCATGATGTAGACAGGCGTCGATGGCTTGGGAGTGGATTTGAAACAGGGTTAAGAATTTAGCCATTTGAAGAGGCATAAAATACAGAAGGTAAGAGGATCGGTATTTCGCATGTTGGAAATAGGAAGCTAAAGCACGTGAGCGTTCTTGGGTAAAAAGAGTCGATAGCTCTTTGACGCCTCTGCTGAAAAAGGCCGCATCTGTCTGAGAAAAAGGTTTATTTTTCCAAATTTCCTTTTGGCTATAGTTTTTTTTGACCCAATGGGGGATCCATTCGTCTGTGAACCAAAGCCAAGCTTTTGGAAAGGGATGAAACCCGGGTAAGAAGGGAGATGCTTCGTGCGGAGCATAGATTTCAAAAGGGTTGATGGGCATTTGCATCACTATGCTACACTCGGGAAGCGAGGTCAATGATGGATACCTTACCGGCTAGTTCGGTTACTGGGAAGAGCAAACAGAACGTTTGGGGTTTCTTCTGTCCTTTGTGTCAAGTTCCACGTTCTTTGTCTTTTAATCCCCGCCTTACGCGAAGGCATGTACTTCAGGTTTTCAGTGGAGTGCTTTTTTTGGACTTGCTTTTATGGGATGTTTTTTCCTGGAGGGGTTTTTTCTTATTTGTACCTCTCTGGGGCATTTTTGAGATTTATTATCGATTGCGAAGACGCATGAAACTTCGTTGCTCGCAGTGCGGGTTTGATCCTTACCTAGTATTAAATGATCTTGATTTGGCAAAAAAAGCAATAGAGAGCCACTGGGTTAAGAAATATCAGGAAAGGAAGTCTCCCAAAAGGCACCTCGAGGGCAAGGTGCGAAAGGTGGTTGAGGGTGTGGCTTCAGAAAGAAAAGGTTCTTGACACTAAGGCTCAAGGGCATTAACCTCTTCGGCTATGTCAGTCAATAAAGTAATTATAGTGGGTAACTTGGGTCAAAATCCAGAGGTTCGTCAGACTCAATCAGGAGCATCTGTAGCTCAGTTCAGTGTTGCTACAAATGAGAGCTGGATGGATAAAGCCGGTCAGAAGCAGGAAAGAACTGAGTGGCATCGAGTCGTGGTTTGGGGGAAGCAAGCTGAGAATTGTCAGCAGTTTCTCGCTAAAGGGCGCCAGGTTTATGTAGAAGGGCGATTGCAAACCCGTCAGTGGCAGGACAAAGAAGGACAGACGAGGTACACTACTGAGGTTCATGCTCAGACTGTTCAATTTCTAGGAGGAAAGGGCCAAGGTACGGATCGTTCTCAGGAATTCGGTTCGTTTCCCTCTGCTTCGTCTTATTCTACTGCCCGTGCTGAGGAAGAAAAAATGCCTTCTTTCGATGTGCCGATGATGAACAAAGAAGCAAGTCCTGCACCGTCAGCCACTTTCATGGATGATGATCTTCCCTTTTAAGGGATTGTCATGGAGATGAAGATTTTAGTGGTCGTTCCGACCTACAATGAAGTAGGTTGTTTGGAAAGACTGGTGGATTCTATTTTCTCTCAGGGTATTGCTGGCTTGGAGGTACTGGTGGTAGATGATGCATCTACGGATGGAACTTCTGATTTGGCAGATGCTTTGTCTCGTCGTTTTTCGGGAATACATGTGCTCCATCGTGCGGGTAAGTTGGGTCTTGGGACTGCTTATTTAGATGGTTTTCGTTGGGGATTACAGAAGGATTTTTCTCATTTTATTCAGATGGACGCTGATTTTTCCCATCACCCTCAGTATTTAATGAGCATGGTTGGTTTTTTGAAGACCTCGCCTGTTGTGGTGGGTTCTCGTTACGTTTCTGGAGGCGGTACTTTACATTGGAGTTGGGGAAGAAGGTATTTGAGTCGTTTCGGGGGTATGTATGCTCGATGGATTCTGAAAGTGCCCATTGCGGATTTTACCGGTGGTTTTAATGGCTGGAGTCGGCAAGTATTAGAATCATT
>DAISZI010000199.1:0-3621 GCA_036824885.1 Oligoflexia bacterium | reverse complement strand
GGCCGATATTACGGCAGCTGATGCGATTCATCCCGGTTATGGGTTTTTGTCAGAAAATGCTGAATTTGCACGGTTATGCCAGGAGTGTAAGATCACGTTCATCGGTCCTACTGCGGCAAATATCGCGGCGCTTGGGGAGAAAACGCAGGCGAGAAAAATTGCGAAGAAAGCGGGTATTCCTCTGTTGCCCGGGACACTTGAGCCTGTGCCTCATGTTGAAATGGCGTTAGTAGAAGCGGAGAGGATTGGCTATCCGGTAATTGTCAAGGCAGCTTCGGGAGGTGGTGGGCGAGGGATCCATATTGTGTACAATGCTCAGCAGCTCAGGGGTTGTTTTGATCGGGTGAGTGCGGAGGCTGCGGCTGCTTTTGGAAGTTCTGCGATGTATCTGGAGAAGTACTGTGAGAGTCCTAGGCATGTAGAGATTCAGGTTCTGTGTGACCGGCATGGAAATCGGATGGCGTTAGGAGAGAGGGATTGCACGATTCAGCGTCGGCATCAGAAGGTTTTAGAGGAGTCTCCTAGTCCTATCGTGACGGTGTCTTTGAGAAAGGCGATGGAGCGCGCGGCTTTGAAGCTTTGTCAAGCGGTAGACTATGAGAACGTGGGTACGGTTGAGTTTTTGGTAGATAACAAAGACAAGCGTTTTTATTTTATGGAGATGAACACGCGGATTCAAGTGGAGCATCCTGTGACCGAGATGGTAACTGGCATCGATTTGATTAAGGAGCAGATTTTTGCTGCGGCTGGAAGGGCGTTGAAAAAGCGAGATTTTGTGATCCAGTCGCATGCTATTGAGTGTCGTATTAATGCTGAGGATTCGGAAACTTTTGCTCCTTCTCCTGGAAAGATTACGGGATTGCATGTTCCGGGAGGTTTTGGGGTGAGGTTGGATTCTTTTGTGTACAACCAGTACCGAGTTTTACCTTATTATGATTCGATGATTGCGAAACTCATTGTGCATGCTCCGACTCGAGATGAGGCGATTGCGAAGATGAAGCAAGCGTTGAGTGAGTATGTGGTGGAGGGGATTAAAACGAATATCGCGTTCCAAAAGAAGATTTTATCGAGCAAAAAATTTAAGGACGCTGATTACGATACCCACTTCTTGGAGGATGTTGTTCCTAAGTACGAATAGGGGGGGCATTGATCGACCGAGAAGGTGTCTCTGGTGGGGTAGGAGAGGATCTCTTAGAGCGCTCATGGGTTCAGCAGGAAGAGGCTTCATTACCTCATGTTCAGAAGCTCATTGAGCAATTAGATCGTGATTGGAAATTGGGGCTTTTTGAAGGTACTGAAGTTTCCTGGGATCTTTTGGGCATGCAGCGTGAGTTGCTGCAATCTCAGGCCTCTTTTCAGGATGGGGTTGATCTCGGGGTGGCTTTTTTAACCATGGAAGCTTGGGAAATGGCTTCAGCATGGTTTTCTCAGTTTTTGCATCGGCTGTGGAAGGATCCTGAAAATAGCACGGCACTTTTGAATGTCACGGCTTTGTTCGTTCGTTCTTTGATGGGGCAGAAGAAGTTTTTTGAAGCCCTTTCAGAAATGCAGCGTCTTTTGCAAGATGATGAAATAGACCATAGCAAAAAAATTGAGCTTTTTTATCTCGCGGCACGTATCCATGAAGCTCTTGGCCAAAGTGCAGAGGTTCAGCGGTATGAGGGGTATGTGCTACAGATGGATGCTCATTATCGAGATATGCGGGAGCGTTCCAAGAAAAAATAGCTTTGAGGAGTGACGTGAAAAAAAAAATAGCCATCTTCTTTTCTTTAGGCGCAGTTTTGATGATGGTTGTTTTTGGAGGGATTAAAAGTCCGTATTTTGTTCAAAAGATGAAATTTTTGAGTTCTCGGTACTTCTTGCAAGAATGGGGGATTCATCTGGACTTTGCACGTGTTTCTGTGCGCTTTTTTCCTCCGGGGCTTTCTATTCAAAAGGCTCGTCTGGTTTTAAAAGATCCAGCAAGTGAGCTTCATGAGCTTGATTTTCAAGCATCTCGGATCGACTTAGATTTTAAACTTTTAGCATTGCTTTCAGGACGATGGCGATTGCAGGCTTTGAAGCTTGTTGATGGCAATGTTCTCTTAGTCTCCTCGGGTTTGTTTCAAAAAAAAGATTCGGGTTCCGGATTGAAGTTTCAGGATTTTTTGATGAGGTTCCAAGGTTGGTTTGATCTTTTGGAAGCTGAAACCATCGTGTTGCGTCTTCAGGAAGGGGGTGGGGAGACATCTGGTGTTTTAGAGCATTTCTCCTGGTCTCATTCCTCGTATCAGCTCAAGATGGCTCGGGTTCAGGGAGAGGCTTTACAGGTATGGGGTGTACCTGCGGTGGAGCGTTTTCAAATACGAGGAAAAATGCACCTTACAAAGCTTGAGGTGGAGTCTTGGGATGCAGATTTTTCGCATTTAAGGGTTCAGGGAAGTGGAGCTTGTGATGCAAAAACTCAATGTGAGGGAAAGTTTGAGTTAGCAGGAAATTTGGAGAAATTAGGGATTTTGTTCCCGGTTCTTGCTGAAAAATTTCCGGGAAATCCTGAGGGTTCTTTTCAAGTCCAGGGGGAAGTGCAGGGGAAATTAAGTAATTTCATTCAAACTCTTCAGGTGCAAGCAAAGGTTCATTTAGAAGACGTACGTGAGTGCTTAGGTACTCAGCATAAGGATCAGTGTTTGCGAGCTCAGTGGGTGGATGCAGAGTTGAAGTACCAGCCTTCAGCTTCTTGTCCTCTTTGGATTTCTCAGGTGCTCATTCGTGAGCCTATGGTGGTCGGAAACGAGAGGCAGCGGGGGCAAGGAGGAGGAGTGAAGTTAGGTCCTTTTGGTTTGTCCTTTCCTTTAACGCAGCCCGTTTCTATTCCCATGGAGTTGGAGCATGCTCATTTGCATTGGTTGGCTTCTTTAGGACTTCAAAAAATTTATCCATTAGATTTTAGGGTGCATGGATCAGCGGGGGTTACTTATTTTCCTAAAAGGGGTAGGCGTGGGTGGCAATGGGGATTGAAGCTAAATCTTGCTTTAGAAAATTTTGCGTTGGACAATCAGAGGTACGAAAAGCCCTGGGTTCCCAAGAGCTTTATTTTTAAAATTCCTCAGATTGCTTTGAATGGTTCGATACAGGTGAATGCTTCTGGTATTCAATTAGATCAGGTCTTCATCAATCTTTTGCAAACACGACTGAAAGCTTTTGGAAGTATTGATTTTCAAACAGGCTATGATCTTCATGCCATGGGGGATGTGGCTTTAGAAGATTTTGGGAAGATTGCAGGATTTAATGCGCGTGGTCATGGGCCTTTGAGGGTTCATGTTCATGGTCTATCTCAATCGGTTTTGGTTGATTTCGATACGGATCTTCAGGAGGCTTTTTATTTTGATCTTTTTTTAGGAAAGGTCAAGGGGAAGATGACGTGGGATGATGGAGTTTCTAATTTTTTAATCCATCAGGTGCAATTGAAGAATGGGGTAAGTTTGGCTCAGGTAGACGGAGGTTTTTCTTTTGGAAAAGAGGAAAAAGTTTCTTTGGAGATTCGTCTTTTACAGGCGAGTATTTCCGATACTGTGGGCACTTTGGATGGGTTGCTGAATACTTCGCAATGGTTTCCTAAAGAGTTGATTGGCATGTTTGAGG
>DAISZI010000198.1:0-3629 GCA_036824885.1 Oligoflexia bacterium | reverse complement strand
AAGATTTTCCAATTTCATCTAAAAAGAGCCCACCACTTTTGAATCGGAACGATCCGAAATCGATAGCGAAATATGGGAATTCTCTCCCAAATCAATGTACCAGGAGGATGGGTCGACCCCAAACTAAGAAACCAGATCAAACAAATCTGTCAGTAATTATTGACACAAATGTGAACAAATGTTTTCAGGTTTATCGAACAGAATGGGAAAAAATTAATAAAAGATTAAATGCTATTGACCGTAATTCACAAAAATCTTCTTGTTTAGATAATTTAAATGTAGAAATTACTGCATTAAAAAAACATATTGAAGATATGAAAGAAAATATCGATTTGACTAGTCTCACTAAATTAAGTAGGCTTTACCAAGAGCTTCAAGAAAAGCTTTCTTTTTGTAGAATTAAGGATCTAACTGATTATTTTTCCAATAATTCTAGCAAGAATCCTTTTAATGATAATTATTCAAAAAATAAAAATAATCATTCATTTTCACTGAGAACAACTAATCAAAATAAGTCTGAACCGAATCATGAAGATAAAATGTTACTTCATGTTTTAGGCGCTGCTTTTGGAGAAGGTTCGGGATTAGAAGGTCAGACGTCTGATCAGTCAATTGTTCTTCTGAAACGTAGGATTATGATCCTCAAAGCATTGTCTGAGCAACTAAAGCATAATCAATATATCGTTTCTATTGATCAGGCAAATCCTTGTCGAAATATAGAAGGTGTCTATCACCCCAGTGAAGAAGACCGTCCTGCACCTCTTGCTGACATGGATACGAATAAGCTTGATAGTATTATTGAACATTCGGAGAGCGCTGTAGAATTAACTAAATCCTTTATAAATTCTCAAAAAGAATTCCATGAAAATTTTTTAAAATCAGTCAAAAGTCTTAACAAAAAAGATTGGTTTTATTTTATGGGAGGTTCTTCTAATCATTCTGTAATTTATCAAGTTATGAAAACAGGTTCTTCTGAAGATAGTTATCAATTCCGCGTTTATAATTCCGGAGATGGAGCAAATTTTCATGAATCTATTCTGGATGGATCGCATCGTCGCCTTTATCCTTTTGTTGAAATACGAGATCTTACAGAAAAAAAAATTACAGGACTTTCTTTTCTTAAGGCTTTAAGGGATTTACAAATTCAGTATCCGGAAGATGAAGGAGATATTAACTCTAAGACTTCTTTTTTGTATGACAATGTTCTTAGTGAATTACGCGGTACACGTACCACTTATGATATGAAGAGTGAAGGTTTTTTGGAGCCTCAAATAGCGGGAAATTGTTCGTATTACGTCTTTCCTTATCGAGATAATTCAGATTTAGGAGATCAAGTGCTTGGTGCAAACTTAGAGTTTTTTGTAAAATCTGTGATTTTAGATCAATACTTTAAAGTGAATCAGGATCGCCTCATGAATCCGGATTTTTCCCATAATCCCGCGCGGAAACTCGCAGAAAAATCTTTAACTTTTTATCAAGAAGAGCTAGCTAGAAATATCTCTGTCGATCCTTCATGGAAGGATACTTACCTTGATAGGGGGATGGTCCAAGAAAGCGATCTTCGTGTTGCTCAGTATCGAAAGATCTTAGATGATGCTTATAATAAACTAAAGGAAGTTAGAGATGAGCAAGTCTATGGATACAACCAGAATGCTAATGTTCAGATACAAGTTACTCATAAAGAAAGCTCAAAAAATGATTTTGTTAGTACAAAAGGATACAATGCATATTTAATTAATGAGTATTCTGAAAATTCAATAGAATTATCTGAATCTTTGGATGTAGAAAGATGGAATCCTGAAGAGAGTAATCAACTAAATGAAAATATTAATCAGTTCTGGCAGAAATTGATTCCACAGAGATTTAAAGAAAAACCAATTATTTACACCGATGGAGATGAAAAAAATTCTCAGGATCGAATTCGTGAACTAGCAAGAATTCTTACCGTTATTCCTGAAATTATTCGAAAGATTCCTATTAAAAAAGATTTACTAAAAACTCTTTTACCTGAATATTTAGATTTAGAAACATTCTTGGGGCATCTAAATGACCTAAGTCAATTGCATTATTGGGCGTTATTTAACTCTCGATTACAAGATCCATCGAATCGTTTAAGACTTTCATCTGTTTCCGTCCTGACTCAGATTAAGATTCTTACTCTGGCGGATCAAGTCATTAAAATTTACGGAGAATCCGAACAAGGCATAAAATTTAAAGAATTTCCTAGTTTATATAATTCAATTTTGAGTTGGCTTATTTTAGGTAAAAAGTCAAAACCATCGAATGATCCGATGATGAAAAGTAATGAGGAGATTTCGTTCGAGCATCATTGGTTGTCGTATTTGTCTATAGAGGGACTCTGGATTAATCCTTTTAATGAGATGTTAGATTATTGGAAGGAAGAGGATCGTTTAAAACGCATTGAGAATCCTATTTTTCAGTGGGATCGATACCCGTTGTATGTTTCTGCAAAAAAGCAAAATGAAAAATTTTATCGGGCTATTTTCAAAGACAACAAAGATCCGAACTTAAAGCATTGGAGCGCTTCATTCGGACTAAAAGAGAACGAAGCATTTTGGAATGATATTAAATGGATTCGAAGCAATTTTAGCGATCTTAATGATATGAAAAAAGCGCTTAATTCGCTTTGCTACAATAATCATGCTAATGTCTTACCTCGAGTCTTTTTCGAAATAAGAGATATTACGTTTCTTACGCATTATATTTTATCAAGCTCTTATTCTTCAGAAATTCTGAAAAAATTCGATTTAAATGATCAGATGACATTGTCTTATTTTAAAGAGTATCATTCAAAAAGAATTTCTAAACCTATCAATTTTTCTGTGGAAGAGCCAAGGAGACCATTTTTTTCAAACACTCCCAAAGATAAAGAGTATTACGAAAATAATTACGATATTTTCAAAATAAATGAAAAAGTCAATTATAATTATAATAATTATTTTTCGGTATCAAATACTCAAGAAATGGTGAATATGTACGATGGTGATAAAGATTATATGACTGGTGATCCTGTTCTTTCTCTAAAGATTCATGGAGATCGATCGTGTCTTGATCCTTGGAGCTCGATTCTTGAGTCTAGACATAAGTATCATGTTCACGATGTTCCGGTGTATAGTCATCTCAGTTCCAGACAAATTATTTCTCATATTCCATTGCGTAAATCAGGTGACCTTGGTCAGGTATCCGTTGAGACTTTAGAAATGGAGCGAAAGCTTTGTAATTTAGGACATCCTTTAGTGACATTGGCGTATTTTATTGAAAATTCGCGTGATCTTCAGACTAAAAAATGGCAGATTTTATTTAAAGCACTTATTTTTCAACCTAATCTCTTATTCGAAGAATTTAAAAACACCCTTCAATTACGGAGTATGCTTTCAAATTTTACTTGGAATAATTTTGAGGAACGCTTGAGTCAGAAGGATTATTTAACTGCATCCTTTTTTGCCCGTATGCACCAGCTTTTAGAAGAGTTTACTGATCAAGCGGGAAGAAAAGAAGACTTTCCCAAGAATCGTCATGCGAGAGATGCTTTTCAGAAAATTTTAAAAAATCTTGAAAAAATTTCAGATGTTAAAAATATCGTTTTCAGAGATCTTATTCGAACTTTT
>DAISZI010000197.1:0-3633 GCA_036824885.1 Oligoflexia bacterium | reverse complement strand
TCGCACTTGCATTTTCCAAATTTAAAATTAAAAAAAACAGCAAATAAAAAAAATACATAAAAGAGAAAATGCAAATTTTATGCTGTCATCAGGTATTCAATGCAAAACTCGTCGCTATAACCCCCTATTGCTTCATCACTCATAAAAAGATTCACAGGATGTAGCATACGACACACTTTTTTTATGGGAATAAAAATGCCATCAAACTGAATCTGACCTTAACCAAGGCTTAGAAGCACAGGGAGCTTGGAGAATCAATCCCTTCTGAGATACTCCAAGCTCCGACTTGAATCAACAGCAGCATCCCCAGCAGTTCTTAGCCTTCGGACCAAGACCCAAGCGCACCCCCTTCATTTGAGAAAGGCTAAGCTCACCGGCTTTTCCTATGAGATTTCCTTGAAGGTAGAGGCTTTTTACTCCCTGCATGCGCGCAATATGAGCAGCACCGGCATCTCCGATGGCATTAGACTCTAAATTTAAGGTGACAACTCCCTTCATGTAAGCAATGTAAGAAGCACCCTCATCTCCTATTTGATTCGAGCCAAGACCCAAGACTGCTATTCCCTGCAAACGAGAGAGATAAGCAACCCCATCATCTCCTATTCGATTACCACTCAGAGACAAAGTGCTAAGACCCTTCATATCGGAAAGATAAGCTGCCCCAGTTTCTTTCAATTGATTTCTATAAAGACCTAAGGTCACAAGACCCTTCATCTCAGAAAGACAACCCGCCCCATCATCCCCAATGCGATTGTAATCGAGAATCAAAACAGAAAGTCCTTGCATATGAGCAATAGAAGCGGCACCCTCATCTCCTATTTGATTACCACCGAGATACAAGGTTACCATTCCCTTCATCTGCGCAATGTGAGCGGCTCCAGCATCTCCGATTTTATTTCCGTAAAGACTTAAGTTTGAAATACCCTTCATTTGAGCAATTTGAGAAGCTCCCAATTCCCCGATCTCATTGAAGCTCAGACCCAAGGTCACTATTCCCTTCATTGAAACAAGATGCGCAACACCGGCATCTCCTAGTTGATTGTCACCGAGATACAAGGTTCTCAGCCCCTTCATCTGAGCAATAGAAGCGGCACCATGCTTTCCTATTTGATTTCTATCGAGATTCAAGGTTCTCAGTCCCTTCATATGAGCAATAGAAATGGCACCGGCTTCTCTGATTTGATTGTTAGCAAGATTTAAGGAAACTAGTGTCTTCATCTGTGAAAGAGAAGTGGCCCCATCATCTCCTATTTGATTATTAGCAAGATTTAAATCTGCTACTGCCTGCATGCGAGCAATAGCCGAAGCTCCCACCTTTCCTATGCAATTAGCACTAAGATTTAAGTTAATGATTCCTTGCAGTTGAGAAATATGACTTACCTCAGCATCTCCTAAACCGTTGCCACGGAGATCCAGGTCTGTCATCTTCACCATCTGAAAAAGACTCAACGCTGCCTGATGATTCACGGTATCTCGATAAAACCATCCATACCAGAATGAACGAGGAGCCTCAATCATGCGATTTCTAGCAAGATTCAACTGAATAATTTCCTTCATTTGAGCTATATGTACTGCTCCAGCGGCTCCTAGTTGATTCTGAGCGAGATTTAAATGCGTGATTCCCTGCATCTGAGCAATCGAGAAAGCCCCAGCTTCTCCTATTTGATTAGAACTGAGATTCAAATCGGTAATTTTCCTCATCTGAGCAATCGAGAACGCTCCAGCATCTCCTAATTGGTTCTGAGCGAGATTCAAATTCGTAATTCCCTGCATCTGAGCAATGGAAATGGCCCCAGCTTCTCCGATTTGATTAGAACTGAGATTCAAATTCGTGATTCTCCTCATTTGAGCTATGTCAATAGCTCCAACTTCTCCGATTTGATTAGAACTGAGATTCAAACTCGTAATTGACTTCATCTTCGCAATATGAGCAGCTCCAGCATCTCCTAGTTGGTTCTGAGCAAGACTTAAGCTCGTGATTCCCCTCATTTGAGCAATAGAAGTAGCCCCAGCATCTCCAACTTGATTAGAGCTCAGATCCAGGTTCGTGATCCCCCTCATTTGAGCAATGGATGCAACCCCAGCATCTCCTAGTTGATTCTCAGCGAGATTCAATTCGGCAATGCCATGCATTTGAGCTATCTCAATAGCCCCAGCTTCTCCTATTTGATTAGAGCTTAGATTCAATGCTGCAATCCCTGGTTTACGATGTCTGTGCAATGAACCCCCTGACTGCCGCCACATTTCAGCGAGGTGAGCAACTCCAGCATCTCCTAGCTGATTGCCAGCAAGATCTAATGCTGTGAGACCCTCCATTTGAGCAATGGATGCAGCTGCAGACTCTCCTACTTGATTTCGAGCAAGATTTAATGCCCTGATGCCCCACATTTGAGCAATACAGGCAACCCCATCATCTCCTATTTGATTGCCCGCAAGATTTAATGCTGCAAGCCCCCACATTTGAGAGACATGAGAAACCCCAGCGTCTCCTATTTGATTAAAGCTAAGATCTAACTCGATAATCCCACGTATTCGAGCAATTTGGAATAATTCCGCATCACCTATCTGGTTGTGACTAAGATTCAATCGCCTGATCCTCGGTACTTGACCAAGTACCTCAGCCCCCAAGGAGCCAATCTGGTTTTCAGAAAGATCTAAATCTTCAAGAAGCTCCATCTGAGCAATCCTAATCAATCCTTCCCCTGTAATTTGATTATTTGAGAGATTCAAGCTTTTGAGCTGCCGCATCTGAACAATCACAGACACCTCAGAATCACCTATGCACTGATTTTTAAGGCTTAATACTTTTAACTGACTGAGATCTGGAATATCCCTGAACAAACGACGCACGCAAAGAGCATTGCCATGAAGATCCGTGACTGAGTCAAGGGACAATTCCTCAAGACCTGCAGGTAATTTCCTCAATAAATCAGGGTCCATTTTCAAATGTGCAATTTCTAATTTTTTAATGTTTTCAATAGGTTCTCTTTGAATAATCTCCAGAAATTTGGCATCGGCTTTAAAAAATTCGCACCGATTGGAATCAGCAGGAGCAACCTCGAGATCCTGGTACATAGCTCCAGCAATAGAAGAATAGTACAAAAAAGCCAATATTCCAAAAAAGACGATTTTTCGCATTGTCAAAGCATACGCCAAAAAAATTTTTCCATCAATTTTTTTTAACTGGCTCATCATTTTTATAGAACATCACCCACAGCAGTTCCACAAGGACGCGGAAGCCAGAATGAAGAAAGACCCTTATTTTTAGAATAGTCACCCGAGTTTCTTCTTGATCTCAAGGCGGAACCACCGCAGATAAAAGACCCCTTCTAGAAAATTAGCTTCGGAGTATTTTCTTCAATATTTTGAAAAAATATCAACGCTTGGGCCATAACAGAACCATCTGAATCTGCGTCAACTCCATTAAATTTGGCACTCTGCGTTATTCTGCAGCCGAGAAAAAAGCTCAGAAGTGACCCCTTTTGGAGTCCTATCTTATGCTCTATCAGGAGTATTTAGGATTTTTTTCGAGCTTTTTTAAATTTTCAAGCTCGACTAAGAGTTGAGCCATTAAAATTTTTTGTAACTGGTCAGAGGTTATTTCATAAAATCAGGGAATTTATCTTCAAAAAC
>DAISZI010000196.1:0-3634 GCA_036824885.1 Oligoflexia bacterium | reverse complement strand
AGGAAAAAAACGAACATCCATAGATTACAACTCTTCATGCCCTATTTCATGCAACTTTCATGCACAGAGAAACGCATAAAATGCCTTGGAATCGAAAAGAACTTGAGAGAAAAGTCAAGAATTTAAAAGGAACGTAAAAGAACAAAAAAACTACGATTCTAAAAATAAAAAAATTCTATGCGTAAATTTAAATAGACACACACAGGATGTTAAAAATTATTTATATTTTTTATCCTAACAAAAATGATACAGAAGTCTATCACGACACAGAGATGTCAGCATCTGATTTATTTTAGTAAATTCTGAACCAGATTAAAGGTACTTCCAAGTCGTCCCATCAGGACCATCTTGAATAGCAACTCCCTGATCACTGAGCCTCTGACGAATCGCATCTGCTTCTTGAAAATCTCGTCGTTGACGAGCCTGAAGCCTTGCTTCAATCGCCTTTAAAATAGTCTCTTGGTCTAACCGCTTGTCAGCAAGCAATCCACGCATACGTTGTAAATCCTGCCAAGCAGGCTCAGGATCAGATCCTCCAAAACCTAAAATACCCGCTAAATCTTCACGAAGAATCCTAAGAAAGCCATCTACCACCTCAGATGCGACATGAGAAAGATCCTGAGTTAATCGATTAAACTTACGAATCATCGTAAACACAGACGCCAACACCGAAGGAGTATTAAAATCTCGTGCATAATACTCATCCATCTGCTCACGCAAAATTTGACAATCTTTCAAAAAAATTTCTTCTTCAGGACGAAGTGGCAAAGAAGCACGAAGCTTTTGAGCTTTTAATTGCGCCTCATAAATTCTTTCTAATCCAGCAATAGCATTTTCTAAAGTCTGCGAACTCAAATCGATCATGGATCGATAATGCACAGAGAGCAAAAAATAACGAGCAAGCTCTGCAGAAAATTGCTCCAAAAAAGAACGAGCAGTAAAAGTATTTCCTAAACTTTTTGACATTTTTTCTTGAGAAAACGTCAAAAAAGCATGGTGCATCCAAATACCTACAAAGGGCTTTTGACCTGTAGCGCCCTCGGTCTGAGCTCTTTCATTTTCATGATGAGGAAAAAGCAAATCCCGCCCACCATGATGAATATCGATACAAGGACCCAAAAATTTTTCAGCCATGGCAGAACATTCAATATGCCAACCAGGACGTCCCAAACCCCAAGGACTAGGCCAAGAAGGCTCTCCCGGTTTTGCAGGCTTCCAAAGCGTAAAATCTAAAGGATTTTTTTTATTTTCACGTACTTCTACACGCACACCTGCTTCTAATTGACTGATTTTTTTATGGGCTAATTTTCCATAATCACAATCACTTTGAACCGAATAAAAGACCTCCCCCTCGACCTCGTAAGCCCTCTTGCGATCCAAAAGCCTTTGAATCATAGAAATAATCTCAGGCAAGTGATCAGTCACACGCACTTGATGCGTGGGCTGAGCAATTCCAAAAGCACAGTAATCTTTTTCAACTTCTAGAATGTATTTTTCTGCAACCGCTTCAGAAGAAACATTTTCTTCAAGGGCTTTTTGAATGATTTTATCATCAATATCAGTATAATTTCTTACATACTTGACAGCGTAACCTACACGCTTAAAATATTTAAAAAACATATCCGCCACTAAGGCACTTCTTAAGTTTCCAAGATGGATATAGGAATAAACGGTAGGACCACAAGAATAAAAAGACAAGCTACCAGGTTGCAAAGTCTTTAATAAAATCTCTTGATCGGTTAAAGAATCGAATAAATAAACGGGACGAAGCATGACTTAAACAGCAAAGATGGTTTGAATTTCGCCTTCTACGACTTCTTCTTTTGCTTGCCTAGCTAAAGAAATTTCTTTGACCAAAAGATGCTTAGCTTGATCGAGCATCTTTCTTTCACCAAAAGAAAGATCTTTACTGTGTTTGAGTAAAAACAAATTTCTTAAAACTTCAGCAATTTCAAAAATAGAACCGGTTTTAATTTTTTCCATGTATTCACGATAACGTCGATTCCAAGTAGTTTGATCGATTTTCACATCACGATCTCTCAAGATGCCATAAACAGCATCTATATCATCAGTTGAAATAATACCCCTTAACCCCACAGAACCTACATTATCAGTAGGAATCATAATCGTCATTTGATTGTCTACTACCTGCAGTACATAAAATTTTTTTTTCTTACCACCGACGTCCCTCTCTTCAATGCGTTTAATTACTGTAAGTCCGTGAGCAGGATAAACTGCACTGTCACCCACTTTGAACATGTTTGACTACCTCCAAAAAAACTACAAGGACATGAAATACACGCACCCAAAATTAGGGCTACTGAGATGCATTGCCTTCACAAAAAAAACAACGACAGTGAGTACCCTACCACAAACTTCGAAAAAAAGTCAAACTGCAATCCGAGGTAGAACAACTTCGTTGAGCACTTCAGTACTTCAACACTTCAAATGGATATCCTCCTTTTTCATAAGCTTTACCAGCAATCCACTTCATGACATCATCATCATTTTTAGAGATCGCCTTAAAATTGCCGTGAATCCTACGATTCGCTCGCGTAAAAAAAACTTCAGCAATCGCAAGTTCGTCACTGCAAGCTGACTCACCATGTGTCTCAATTGCAAGCGTGACTCGCGACAAAGTCGCTACCATCGCGTACGCATCGATGGCAATGTCAGCAATTCTTTTCTGAGCAAATTGACAGCGCACAATGGATTTACCATGACGTCTCAAAAGTACCTCCACTTGTGTGGCAAACTCTAAAGCGCACTCTTCCAAGAGCGCGGCCATTTTTTTCAAAGCAGGATGTGGTTTGCTCATGCTTCGACTCAGAATACTCTGACCAATCGTACTATGGTTGAACTTTCGAAAAACAAATTCTGTCACCAAACCCAAACCTCTCAGAGGGTCACGAATAGCCTCGGCCAGACCCGCAAGCTCTTGTCCAGGAGCCTGCATCCCCGCAAGAGCAATATACGACCGCAAAATCTCATTCGTCCCTTCAAAGATGCGATTGATCCTAGCATCACGCAAAATCCTCTCGTAAGGATACTCCTTCATATAACCTGCTCCTGCCCAGATCTGAAGCGTCTCATCAGCGACCTCCCAAATCATCTCAGAAGAAAAAACCTTAGCAATGGCACTCTCAATGGAGTAGTCCACCGTCTTGCGATCAATCAAAGAAGCTGTCAGATATAAGACACTTTCCGCAACATAAAGCTGCGTCACCATACGGCCTATTTTCTCCTGGATCATTCCAAATTCGCCAATTTTTTTCTGAAACTGAACCCGTTCATTCGCATGAGCCACTGCTCCTGAAATAGCCACACGAGCACTGCCCACGCAACCAGCAGCAAGACCCAAGCGACCATGATTCAAAACCCCCATGGCAACTTTGAATCCTTGACCTACCCCACCGACCACATTCTCGACGGGAATACGAACATTTTCAAAATGAATGGCATTGGTCCAAGAACCGCGCAACCCTAATTTATCTTCAGAAGGACCTACCGTGACTCCAGCAGCAGGAAGCTCTAACAAAAAACACGTGATTTTTTCTTTACCCACCTCTTGGCATGGTGTTTTTGCAAAAATCGTCATGAAACTCGCTACGGCAGCATTGGTAATCCAAAGCTT
>DAISZI010000195.1:0-3645 GCA_036824885.1 Oligoflexia bacterium | reverse complement strand
AGTTTTATTGATAAATCACATTTTTTTGAAAAAATGGCTGACTAGTTACATTATAACAAAAAATTACCATCACCTAACTTCAGTCAGAAGACCCCAAATTTAGCTATTGTTCTGATTCAATCTCCTTAAATCACGTTCTTGGAATTTTCAAAGCTGCCTTACCCTCTTCTGAGATAGAGAAGAGGGTAAGATTCCAAAGACCTCCTGCTCCTCCAAGAATAGTTTCTTCTTAGGCAGATTCTAAGAATCTTCGAAGCATTTTTTGGATCCATTTTTCCGAAAAATTACTGAGATTGCTTTATGGTTTCATCTCCTATGTAAATAACCCTGACTTGCCCATTTTTTACAAGAGAATCTGCGAAAAAGTAATCTTCTGCAAAAATTCTTTTTCGATCGATGAGCAGAAGACTTTCCTGCGATCATCTTTTCCAGCTCTAAAATCTGAAATGCTTTTTTCCTACCCTATTTTAACGATCCGAGTATTCTTTCTTGTTCATTTTTTCTCATAATATCTCCTTTTTGATTTTTTTCTAGTTATCAGGCGGAGTAAGTTTCAAAAAATAAAGTATGCTATCTTTATTTTCTTTTTTGATTAATAGTTTCAGAGTTATCGTTAATATAGTCATTAGTAACAATTTTATGAAAATTGGCACTTTCATTCTCTAAGAATCTAATTATCCATTGCTGATAAACAGGATCCTTTAGTAGTTTGAAAAAAATATTGTTATTAATTATTTTTAAAACATTGGACTCAGGTTCTAATTTAATTTTTATTTTGTTTTTATCTTTCTCTAAAGTTATATGTACATTCATATCAATATTCACTAAATATTCAGTTTTTATCTTAATGTTGGTGGCAATTTTTTTTAGATTTTCGCTGTTTCTATTTGAAGAAAAATGAGATTTTTTTGTTAGATATGATTGATTTGACGTTACTGTTAAAAATTCATCAGAAAGCTTTTTAAGACCTACAGTATTTTTCATGAAATTACTTAAACGAACGTCTATTCCCACCTTTCGAAGCTCATAGGGACTTAAATGACTCTTTATGTAATCTTTTAAGCTATTTTTTTCGTTCTCAGAAAGCTCTTCAGGAGAAATTTTTTTCTTTAAATTAGAAAAAAATTGATTGATACTGTTAAGATTATCTAATCTAATTTTAATATAATTCGCATAAGTTTCTAAATCTATAGCTTCTGCAAACTCACAAGTGATGATATGATCTTTCATTTCACAACTACGAGGAATCATACCTGCGAAACCAGAATCATCTCTAGATCTATCTGAAGAATTAGATCGATCTCTATTTCTTCTTTCTTGAAGACGAAAACTATTATTTATAACAGACAAAGCATTACCACCAGATCGAGATGAATCACGCTCTCTCTTAGATTCTTCAAAACCAGAACTAGCAGAACCAATCGAAGAAAAAGAATTATTTCGAGTCAAATTTCTTCGTTGTGCACCAGACGAAGAATTACCACCAGATCGAGATGAATCAGTCCTTTTTGATTCAGCTTTCCATTCAGATCGTGGATTAGATGTAATTGAATTTCTTATTTTTACACTGTCTGATTCTACTGATGTTATTTCTGTAGATCTATTGCTTTTTTTATCATCAATAGAAAAAGATCCGCCTAACCTTGAATCCGTTTTTTCAGACATATGATTCGAAACATGAGAAACATAACTAGATCGAGATGAACCATTGCCTCCTTCTATCATAAGTAAACTTGAAGGTAACGAAAAAAGTCCTGCATTTGGCATAAGCTTGCTTATCTTTTTTTCATAGACTCTTGCTAAAAATTTTGCTTTTGTATTAGATTCTGTTCTATTCGGCATAAACAATGTCATGGAAACTTTAGAAGTTTGATCCAATGAAGAAAATGCTGAATCCACTAAACCTGATCTTGAACCTGAGTCTTGAAAAAGCGATTTTATATAATATTTTCCTAATGTGTCAAAATTTGTATATTTATTTTTTGATAAACTTAGAAATCCAGAACAATTTCTTTGAATAGATTCGTTTTTTCCTAGAGATTCTAAACATTTTGATCCCTGAGTTTTACTGCTCAGATAAAACTCGGTTTCTTGCTTGTTATGATCAAGAGAGTACAATTCTATTTTATTGAGTAATTTTTTTAAATCAGAACTTTGGCTATCTATTTGTTGATTTTTTCTGCAAGCAATACTAGGAAAACTTTCGATTGTTTCATTGTTAGTAAAAAGAGACAATATGACTAAATCGCTATATGAATAGGGCTTTGCACATACGCTTTTTATTAAATTTGGATTTAAATTTTCTTCTTTTTTAAGAGTCTTGCATTTTTCTTTAATCATATGATTCGTGCATTGAGTGTTGATTTTTTTGACTTCATCATATTTTTTTTCAAAATTTTTATTATCAATATTATAGCAATTTGCTGATAAATTTTTTATTTTATCTCTTAGCTTTTTTTTAAGATCACCTTGAGGAAAACCACTCGGGCACGATATATCAAAAGCACTATCTTCACTATAAAGTAAATTCATTCCTTCAATTAATTTACATAAAGATTGCTTTTCATTAATTTCGATTCTTTCTTGTGAGGAAGAAAAAAATTTCTCGTAATTTTCAAATCCTTCCGTATTGGAGTTATTATTTTTTAACCGATCAATACTTTTTACTATAGCTAGCATCTCTTTAGGGTAGTTAGAATTAATCTCGCACTGACCCTTATCTACAAATAAAGACATTCCGATGAGCAGTAGCAATATTTTACTTATATAAAAATTCATATTAATTCATCGGTTTATAATAAAAAAAGCTTGAGTTTTTTTATCGGAAATCAATGAGCAACTATTTGTTGTTTTTGACACACATCAAACATGCATATTTTTGAGAAAACCTAAATTTATTAATTATCTAGTTCAAGTAGCAAATTCCTGAAGCTTCGTAGAAAATCCAGAATCTACACACAATCATCCATAACATGATAAATATTTATTGCTTTATGAATCTCATCTTTCTTTAAATTTCACAGAAAGAAACAAGTAAAAAAATTACGATTACTTTTTCGATGTAGTTTCTGAAAAAACTATGTGTAGAAATTATATTAATTTTGTTGTTTGATAAACAGGCACTCTCCGCACCGCCTCACTTATAAGTTTCTTGACTGACTATACCGAGATTGTTCTTGAAGCGTTTCCAAAAAAATGAGCGCATGCCTTACACAAGAACGTGTTTTACAGAGCATCTACCACCAGATAAAAAGGTAGAAAGCACTTTGAACTGCTTGATAGACCCAACGGGGAATGAAGCGAGCTTGGGATAGCTACAACTTGATCTGTGCTCGATGAACCGTCTTAGGGGAGCCCTAGACTTCGCTTAGGCAAATTGTTTTAGCAGCACAGATCTCATTCTGGTTTTCAAAAAGAAAACAATCAGATGAAAGCACTCAAAAGTCATGTAGCATGGAATCACATAAAAAGATATTGTCAATGACAGTTTTGATGAGAGAACGAGTAAAGAGGACCACAAAATACCCAAATGCTCTGCATTGACAGATGACTTGATGGCTCTTAGTCTGAAGTTGCAAGAGATAGGCATCGTTGAATTAAGAATGAATTCCACTGAAATATACTTGGAACTTTAACATTTTAAAT
>DAISZI010000194.1:0-3659 GCA_036824885.1 Oligoflexia bacterium | reverse complement strand
ATGGTTCTCTGCCAGTGCTCTTGCTTTACTCTTGATATTTCTTTTTTGAGTTCACTTGCTTCTGTGGGATCGCTTGAGGCATTTACCGATTGATCCGATAAAAAATCTGAAACAAAATTCCGAGATTCCAGTTCATCAACAAGATTGTAAGCAGACTCCTTATAATGCTCCAACGCTTGCGCACGAAAATTTTCTGCATTGACCCCATCCCCACTCACGCATTGTTGATACTTCGTAGAACCCGTTGGTCCTTCTGCAGTTTCTAAGTTACAATTGTGAACAAGAAGGTCGTAAGCAAAGTAATTGTGGTGCCCTTCAATCTCCAGGTTGAAAACCGGAAAGTCACCCTCCACTATTTCCTTATGCTCCAATTCGATTAAATCACCTGAGATGTGACGAAAATGAATACCTGGACTTAGGTCTTGCGCCTTGACCCATTCATTCGTGTCAGTCACATAGAAAGGATGGTTTTCTGTTGCTTCAATGACTCGGTTTGCTACCGTTAACCTGACTAATCGAGGTGCGATATTTTTAAAAATATTCGTCACCTGAGCAAACTCACAAATTCCATCACCTAAGGATAAATTGCAACTCACAACCCTGTCACCGATTTGAATCGTTGCAATAGTTTGTGCGCGGTAACCCTTTTCAGAATCATCAATCACGCTAACCGGAGTCTCAGCAGGGAAGCACAGTGTTTCTCCGGCAGAATCTATAGCAGACATCACACGTATCTGCTCTGTAGTATTATTTTTGAAGTGATTACCATGAAGATTACTTGAATTTGATGAAGCTTGTGAAGCACCAGGATAAAACTCTGATAAAACTTCATCTATCTCGCGCGTCGAGTAAATTGATCGATTTTTTGAGGACAGCCCCTCTCCCGCCGCCAACCGATTTAACTCGCTAGCATTGTCTTTCAACTGCGGATCACGAGCGGCAATGGCTGAAGAAGATAGACCCATCATCAGGGCGAAAGTTACACCAACAAGCTGCTTTACAGATTGGTATTTAATCATACTAATATCCTTGGTCGTTGGTTTTAATGAGATTATACAAATTGAGCCAAATGAGAATAGAACTGAATCCAAAATCTCAGATCAGATCGTCTCCAATTGCGCTCTCTTATTTTAGTAAAAAAAGGCGTATCTTTAATTTGTTCAAGCCTTGGAAATATATTTCCGCCAGAGCAGTAGAACTCTCGGTAGATTTCTTTTTGTCCATAAAAATTGATTAAATCTTCTTCTGAGGATAATTTTGCAAGATTAAATAACGCTACCTTAGGGTGTCGTACTTGAAGGTCGATCAAATCATTTCTCCTCTGGGCACGATCCAGCTCTTCTAAAGAGGAATAGATTGTGTCACGTTTGAAATTCAACAAAAGATCACTGATCTGACTGCTTTCACAAGCAAAAGGAGCCAGAAATACTGGATGATCCTTTTCATGTTCGATATATTTTTCGTAAAACTCGAGATAGGGAGGCGCCGGATGAAGCACAGGAACAGGAGTATCAGGTTGTTCTATTTCTGCACTCATTTCAACCCCTTTATAAACGACTTCATACGGAATCGCATAGTAGCCAATACAGTGTTGTTTCTCAGGGTTAATCTTAGATCTAAACTGTAGAAAATCTTGATTTTCTTTTTCGGTGAACGGCTCTGAAAGAACTTCCATCGCAGGACGAATATCCCAGGTATTTTTAACAATCAAAGCACCTGTACCACGATAAAGCTCATCATCAAAACCTACAACAGCTAAGCTATGATCGAGATTCATTAGTGCTAATTGAGTAGAATCTGCTATCAAATCATAATCTATTAATCCAGTTTTGTGATTAAAAAGGTGAAGGTATTCTCCCGTAATAAAAAAAGTTATTGCTGCGCTTTCTTTAATATAAGACTTCAGGATTTCAACATAGGTGTTGTCTGGTCTCCCCATGCGATAACTAAGTAATTTTACTGTGGTACCCATGATACACTTGAATTCTGATTCAAGATGAAGAGGCATCGAAGCCAACAAGGTAGCATCATTTTTTTTGAAATCGAATTTAGTTTCATCTACAAACTCGAAATCTTCAGGCCAAAAATAATAAGGCAATAGATAACCGTTTCTACGAAAAAAACTCAAATCGTGTTGACCAAAATTCATCTTTATCTTCGACCAACCCTCGGGAGGAAAGTTATTAAAATAATAGCTCATCTGCATATGCTGTAAACTCAATCGAACCGGCATTCCCAATGCTGCAAAGGAATGCTCATACGAAGTGGCCACAGATGTCCCAAAACAGCGTTGGGTTATTCCTTGATCGATACCCTCCAGTCTATATTTGGGTACCACAGGATAAACGCATCTCATGGTGACAAAACGACTTAAAATTTCGTCAGCTGAGCTTTTAAAGTCATCCCACAGGGAAAGCCCATCCACATGCCAAGTTCGATTTCTGAGTACTTTTGCGCAAATTCCTGGAGCTTTCTCGGGATTATCAGTTGCCAATAGAACAACCGAAGCAAGAATATTGGAAATCTCACCTTGCCAGGAACTAGGCGTTTTTGGAAGTTTCTCAAAAGCTTCAAGCATCATTCTCTCCAAGTCCTTTTTAGTATGCCTTACAAAATCTCTTTTATTATATAGATCCTGAATGATTGCACTCACATCCATTCGTACAGCATCTGGAAGTACAACAGCCCAGGCATCATTACTTAAACTTACCGAGAAGAGAGTTAAAAATGCAATAGCCCTACATAAACTACTAATTTTCATAAAATTAATCTCTATTCTAGTTTAACGGAACCACCGTCTCTATGAGAAATCTCATCCGCCTTCGTATCTCCGATGTAATTTCCAGTGAGACTCAATATTTCAATTTATTTTTTTATATTTTAAAAAACACTTCTACCAAGCATCACCGAGAAGACTTCGATGCTAGGATTCGTTTCAAAAAAATTCAACTCTCCTGAAGAAGCACCCCCTCCTCATCACAAACAACGAGTATTCCGTACCAAAAAATAACAACCTCCCTCAAGTTAAAATTGAGAGCTTGATAGGGTAGAAAAAAACTTATGATACAAATACCACATGGATATTCACATCAGAGTCATCGAAGACGAGTTATCATAGCTTTTAATGCAGCACAAGAAAAAAATGCATCAAGATCCCTTTTCTCAAAAAAAAGCTGCAAAATAATTAGCAATGCTTGGTATTTCTTGATCATAGAATCTATTTTTTCTAGAGGTCTTAAAAGACAAGCCTTTACGAAGGTTATCCGAAGTTGCTTTACAAGCAAAAAATCATGTTCTGGGACAATTTTTCGATGCGATTCATGAATCTCATCTCTCAAACCGTTATCCGTTCTTCAATCAACTTAATTTTTTTGGGTGCAGGAGTTACGCATATGACTTGGGTAGGGGATCAGCAAACAAAATCTTCATCAGATAGCTATTATCCATGGCAGCCATCTTTTGCTTTCTTCTGATGCTTTTCTTGGTGGGTTCTTTTTTCAAAAGATTCAAAGCCATTTGCCTGAGAAGAGAACAGTTTTTTGCCGATTCTTCATCGCATTTTTTGTCGCTATCTTCGTTCATCGTCACATCTAAACTCCCATGTAGCTTGTTTTCAACGTGATCGCGCACTTTCTCGTTAAATTCTTTGGCTGATTTTT
>DAISZI010000193.1:0-3676 GCA_036824885.1 Oligoflexia bacterium | reverse complement strand
TTAGGCGGTGATGGGCACGAGTGCAAGACCCGGATGATCTTTTTTGCAGAGCTCTGAAATATCCATCCCGCCTAAATGCAACAATCACTGATGACCACCTGAAGCTCCAGGAAGATTCAAAACCTCCGGAGCATCCTTAAGCTGCAAAAGTCATGTTTCTTTCGTCACCGACGACGATGAACACGCTCTTGCATTGGGGTCAGGGATTAGGGAAATAAACCTCGAAGTTGCATAACGCGATTTAATCGCTCAATGCCCGAGATCAATGCTGCTGTCTTCATCCCGCATCGGTGCTGAGCGCGAACCTGAATCACCTTCTCAAAAGCACTTTCAATCACTTGAGCAAGCTTCAGATTCACTTCTTGTTCCGTCCAGAAGAAATTTTGAAGACCTTGGATCCATTCAAAGTAAGAAACAATCACCCCTCCGGCATTACAAAGAATATCCGGAATCAAAAAACAGCCTCGGTCTTCTAAGATTTCCGTAGCCTTAGAACTGACAGGGCCGTTGGCTCCTTCCGCGATGATCTTGGCATGAACTCTATCAACGTTAGAACTAGTAATCACACCGTCAATAGCCGCAGGAATGAGAATGTCCACAGGAATTCCCAGCAACTCCTCATTCGTGATGGGGTCTGCTTCCTTATAGCCTTTCAGGCTTTGATGGTCTTGAACGTGCTTGATGACTTTGGAGATATTCAATCCTTTGGGATTGTAAATCCCACCGGTCACATCGCTGACAGCAACGACGCGTGTTCCCAATTTGTGGATTTCTTCTGCAGCCACAGCTCCTACTTTTCCAAATCCATGAATCGATACCGTCGTCGTATGGTCCATTTTGGGAGCATCTTTACTCGTGGCTCTGAGGTGCTTTGCAGAGTGGTCTACCGCGTAAACGATACCCCTGCCTGTACTTTCTGCTCTTCCTAAGGAACCTCCTACTTCAACAGGCTTGCCTGTGACTACGGATGGAACACCGTAACCTCGCTTATGGGAGTAGGTATCCATCATCCAAGCCATATGCCGAGAGTCTGTGCCCACATCAGGAGCAGGAACGTCCTGGTAAGGGCCGATGATACTGTCGATCTCACTCGTATAACGTCGAATCAAAGCCTCTGACTCTCTTGCAGAAAGTTTCCCTGCGTCTACCGAGATGCCTCCTTTTGCGCCCCCTAATGGAAGTCCTACTAAAGAGCACTTAAAAGTCATGAGCATAGCTAAAGCGGATACTTCAGAAAGACTGACGTCAGGGTGAAATCGAATCCCCCCTTTTCCCGGGCCTAAACTCAAATTGTGCTGTACACGATAACCTGTAAAGCACTGAATCTTCCCATTATCCATACGGACAGGAATGCTGACTACCAGAGCTCTTTGAGGAGATCTGAGTCTTTCCAGGCTATCGGGTTCAAGTCCCATCTTTTTTGCAGCTTCTTGAAGTTGTAAAACAGAGTTGCGGTACAACTCGCTTGTGCTCCAAGGATCATGACTCGGTTTTATCATAGCATCCGACATATTCTTTCCTTTCTCCGAAATCTACTCCCAAAGTAGCAATGAATCAATGATAATACGCTCTAAGTTTCTATTTGATCAAAGATAAAATCAAAGCCTCGTTCTTTCTGAAGGAGGACTATAGCTGATGTGCTCCACGACTTCAAAGTAAGAGCATCCTTTTTGAAAACATCGGTGTGTGGGTCCCGCACGTCGTGTCGTTTTTTCGATCAAAAGTGGAAATTGACATTGGGGGCAAGATTTTGCAATGGGTGGGTCCCAAAGAGCAAAGTTACAGCGAGGCCATTGATTGCATCCATAAAAAAAGTGTCCTTTTTTAGAGCGTTTTTGGGCAAGTTCTCCTGAAGAGCATTCAGGGCATTTCACGCCCAGGCTGGGCACTTGGGTAAACTTGCACTCAGGATAGTTCGGGCAAGCCAAAAATTTTCCAAATTTTCCATTTTTTAAAGTGAGTTTCTGATGGCAGTGGGGACAGCTCTGATCAATGACGGGTTTAGGGATAATTTTTAGGTTCCCAGGTTCTTCCTCAACGAAATCTTCGGTACACTGACAAACCGGGTAATTAGAGCAGGCTAAAAAAGCACCATGCTTTCCCCACTTCACCACGAAAGGATGAGAGCATTGGCAAAATAGAGAGGTCACCACTTCTGCTTTTTTCATGCTTTTCATCTGCTGTCTGGCAAGCTTCAGGGCAGCTTCAAAAGATTGCCAAAAAGTTTGGAGGACTTGTTTCCAGTTGGCTTGTTCTTCCTCAATGGCATCCAGTTGATCTTCCATTTGTGCGGTAAATTTTGCATCTAAAAGCTCGGAAAAGGATGCTTGTAAAAGTTCAGTGACCGTTTTCCCTAAGGAAGTAGGATGGTAGTGGTTTTCACGCTTTTCTAGGTACTTGCGTTCCTGAAGCGCGTGTAGGATGGAGGCGTAGGTAGAGGGTCTTCCGATGCCTTGTTTTTCTAGTTCCTCGATTAAGGAAGCGTCAGTATACCGCGGTTTAGGTTCTGTGAAGTGTTGAGAGGGTTCAAGTTTATGGCATAAGACGGCAGTTTTCTCTTGAAGCTCAGGTAGGGTGGTTGATTGTTGCATTTTCTTGGGTTCTAAGATTAAAAATCCTGGAAAGATCAGTACCGATCCTAGTGCTCTAAATGTGTGAAGTTGTTCATCGGGGTCTGTAGCACTGAGGTCCACCGTTGTTTTGTCGTAAACTGCTGAAGCCATTTGAGATCCTAAAAAACGGGTCCAAATCAGTTGGTAAAGGCGAGCTTCTTCTGGATCTAAACTTGAATGAATGCTTTCTGGGGGCCATTTCAGGGTACAAGGACGGATGGCTTCGTGAGCGTCTTGTGCCTTTTGCTTGGTAGCATAACTGGGTTTTTTTTGAGGAAGGTACCTTTCTCCATAATGGGTTTGAATGAATGCTCGCGCTTCTTCTTGAACCTGAGGATCTACGCGTGTGGAGTCTGTTCGCATATAAGTGATTAATCCATGGGTTCCCCGTTTTCCTAGGTTCACTCCTTCGTAAAGCCTTTGAGCAACTGCCATCGTTTTCTTCCCATTCCATTTGAATTGGACAGAAGCTTCTTGCTGGAGTTTGCTCGTGGTGAAGGGAGGAAGAGGTTTTCGAAGATGCTGTTTTTTTTCTATTTTTTGGACACTAAAGCTCAGTGACTGAAGTTGTTCTATGCGTTCTTTCGCCTGAGCTTCGTTGCGAAGCTCGGGGTCTTTACCTTGTATTTTGAAGTATTTTGCTTGAAAGGAAGTTCCTTCTTGAGAAAATTCTCCGTGGATCGTCCAGTATTCTTGGGGGACGAAGGTTACGATGACTTGCTCGCGATCGACCAAAAAGCGCAATGCCACGGATTGTACTCTTCCAGCAGAAAGTCCCCAGCGCACTTTCTCCCAGAGAATGGGGCTGATTTTGTAGCCTACGAGACGGTCTAGGATCCTTCTTGCTTGCTGTGCCTGGTACTTAGGTAAGTTCAGGGCTTGTGGATGAGCCATGGCTTTTCGCACAGACTCTTCTGTGATTGAGTGAAAAAGAACTCGATAGACCAGGGAGCCTTGTAGCTCTTCTTGGATATGCCATGCGATGGCCTCTCCTTCCCGATCGGGGTCTGTTGCCAGGTAAAGTGCAGAAGCGTGTTCAGCTGCTGTTTTTAAGCCTTGGACCG
>DAISZI010000192.1:0-3677 GCA_036824885.1 Oligoflexia bacterium | reverse complement strand
TGCCACCGATTTAGTGCTTACGGTGACACAAATGCTGAGAAACCACGGAGTGGTAGGCCGCTTTGTCGAGTTCTTCGGATCTGGAATCCCCAACTTGAGCCTCGCAGATCGAGCCACCTTAGCGAATATGGCTCCTGAGTATGGAGCAACGATCGGCCTTTTCCCTATAGACGACGTCACGTTGAAATACCTCAAGTTAACCGGAAGAGAGGGATTCGCGAATCAAGTAAAAACCTACTACCAAAAGCAGGGACTTTGGTACGATCCAACCCAAGAAAGCACTTACTCGAACACCTTGACCCTTGATCTGGCGGACGTAAAACCTTGCTTAGCAGGTCCGAGTCGACCACAAGATCGAGTCCTGCTGAATCAAGTACCCCTTTCTTTTCAATCCTTTACGCATCAAAAATCTTCTGTGACTACTTCTCTCACTCATGGTTCGGTAGTCATTGCAGCCATTACCAGCTGTACGAATACCTCCAATCCGAGCGTGCTGATTGCCGCTTCGCTGCTTGCTAAAAAGGCATGTGAGCAGGGGCTCAGCGTAAAACCTTGGGTAAAAACAAGCTTTGCTCCTGGATCCAAAGTGGTCACGGATTACCTGACGCAAGCAGGACTTATGACTTACTTGGAACGATTAAAATTTCACCTAGTAGGCTATGGCTGTACTACCTGTATTGGCAATAGTGGACCTCTTCCAGAAGAGATTTCACGCGCCATCTCAGAAAATCAGCTATCGGTAGTGTCTGTGCTTTCAGGCAATCGCAACTTTGAGGGACGCGTTCATACAGAAGTACAAAGCAATTACCTCGCTTCTCCACCGCTCGTCATCGCTTACGCCATTGCAGGCAATATCCAAATTGATTTAGAAACGATGCCTCTCGGCACGAACTCCGAAGGGAAACCTGTCTTTTTTAAAGATATCTGGCCCTCTCAGCAAGAAATTCAAGAAACCATTCTTCAATTTGTTACCGCAGAGCGCTTTGAGAAAAGTTATTCTGATGTCTTTGCTGGAGGCACAAGATGGAAATCGATCTCTGTCAGCCCTACCCAGCTTTATCCTTGGAATCCTGATTCCACCTACATTCAAGAACCTCCCTTTCTTCAGGGCATTACTGCAACATTGGAGCCTATCGCACGCATTGAAAAAGCAAGAATCCTTGCTTTTTTAGGGGATTCGATCACGACTGACCATATTTCTCCCGCAGGTGCCATTTTAAGTTCAAGTCCAGCAGGCAAGTACCTGCGTGAACTAGGGGTTGCACCTTCGGACTTTAATGCGTATGGGGCGCGAAGAGGCAACCATGAAGTCATGGTACGAGGCACCTTCGCCAATACCCGGTTAAAAAACCGACTTGCTCCTGAGTCACAACCCGGAAGCACTTGCCTGCTTCCTGACGGAAAAATCCTTTCTATTTTTGACGCCGCGATGGAATATCAAAAACGCGAAGTTCCTTTAATCATTATTGCCGGAAAAGAATACGGCACAGGCTCTTCAAGAGACTGGGCGGCTAAAGGCCCCAAACTTTTAGGGGTACGCGCTGTGATTGCGGAAAGCTTCGAAAGAATTCATCGATCGAATTTAGTAGGAATGGGTATCTTACCCCTTCAATTCCTTGAGAATCAAAATGCCGACACTTTCGAACTCACAGGAAAGGAAGAGTTTAGCATCATCAACTTAAATGAATTAAGACCTTCGAAAAAAATAGAAATTCAAGTTTTTTATGAAAAAGAAACCATTAAGCTATTTACAGTCTTGGTTCGAATTGATACACCAAATGAACTAGAGTACTTTAGACACGGTGGAATTCTACCTTATGTCTTAAGACAAGCATTAGATTAAATCGACTATAGTTCAGCTGGAGGCACGAGTGGATAAGCACCGCAAGATTGAGTTGGTTGAGCGCTCTTTGGGCATCCGACATAAACTCAAAGTTCACGAAAGTATGAAAGCCCCCGATAACCATGAAGATCTAGCAATGACGCTCTTGGCCAAATGGGAGCTGGAAGACGAACTTCGGGCCATTGAGGAGTTGCTTGCCGATGCACGCATTCCCAATGTTTCAAGCAAAAGAGCGATCATCGAACGCGAGGGCACTCATTTTGATCGAGAAGATTTTCAAAAAACTGCAGAACAAGAATTGTAAGTCAGCATCCACTCCCAAAAACCGCAACACTGAAGCTCTTAGCGTTTTTTGACTTCCCTCTTAAACTCAGAAAGAACTACCACCAAGAAAACGAAGCATCCAAAAAACTTGGACTCATGAACAATCACACATAAGCTCACAACGAAGAACCCAAGCGCCTCCTAAAAGTCATCCACACACTCCCATTTCTTCACAAAAAAATGGTTTGAAATGTTTTTTTTCTAAAATCAAGGCCTTCAGACCAATCTTCATGGAAAATATTTCTTGAAAAAATAAAAATTTGACTATAAACAGTAACATAAGAAAAAAAGCAACTTCAAAAAGGAACACTCATCTTTTCATGCAATCTAAAAAAATTATATTATTCGCTTTCCTTGCTTTGAGCACCTCTTGGGCAACGACCCAGGAAGGAACAGAACCATTAGCCTTTGATTATTTTAATCAGAATAACTGAATAAATATTTTCGACTTCTCATCCCCATCAGATATCCTGAATTTTATGCTAACACAAAAATACGAAAAACAAATTTCCGAAGAAGCCTGCGAAGCTTGCTCGAAACAACTTTTATCTATTATCAATAGAAATATTCATTTAGGGTTTCTTTATGATATAAAAAAAAGTTAGATCTTTCTGGCTGAAAATTTAATTTCAAAATGCTAAGACTACTTCCTAAAACTCTCATTGAACTATCTCTTGATAATATTACTGGGCAATTTGCGCAATATTATTATCTACTTTTATTTGTCAATAACCTCTTGCCAGCTCTTTCTAGACTGGAAAATTTACAAAAACTCAGCCTTAAGCAAAATGCAATGAATAATGATTATATTTCGCGAATGATCGAGGTTGCAAAATTATTAAATATTGCATAATTAAATCTTTCTGAAAATTCCATCGAAAGTGACGTAGCTTTTAACCTCACTGAAATGTCTAAAATAGTAAGCTTAGATCTTAGTCGAAACATGATCGAAGACCAAGGCACCCAGCGCCTTGCAAGCATGACTGAGATTACCAACTTAGTCCTCAGCTATAACAAAATAGGAGATGCAGGAGCTGAGCACCTTGCAAGCATGCCCCATCTCACTGCCTTGAATCTTCGCGGAAATTCCATGACAGCCACAGGAGCTCAGCACCTTGCGAGATTGCAGGAACTTGCCTACTTGGATCTCTCAGCTACGATAAAATCGAAGCTTGGGGGGCTTTGCATCTTTCACGCATACTCAATCTTAGTCATTTGAATCTCAGCGAGAATAAAATCGGCAATACCGGAGCTCAACACATTGCACGTATTCAGGGACTAAGCAGCTCGGATCTCAGGGATAATCAAATTGGAGATGCAGGAACGAAACACCTTGCAAGCATGAGTGGGCTTAGTACCTTAAGACTCTCCAACAATAGCATCGGAGATACGGGGGCTGAGTACCTTTCAAGCATGCACCGACTGAGAACCTTGGATCTCAGTAACAATCAAATAGGGTGCGCCATGATAAGGGCACCAAATCTAAATGGTGAGAGTCCATTCATCAAAG
>DAISZI010000191.1:0-3698 GCA_036824885.1 Oligoflexia bacterium | reverse complement strand
TGCAGAAGACAATGCCGATGGCATAGCAAATTTAGTAAAAATCATCGAAACTCATAAAGTTTTTCAATCCGCGAGGTTCTCCGTCGATAAGATGATGAAATTTTTAGACAAACGCTCATCAAAGAAACTGGATCCCGAACCAAAAATACATGAGTTAGCATTTCAATATATAGACGAATCGGGTGAGTACCATGCTTTAGATTTTTTTGAAAAAAAATTTTTAAAGGCTGCTGAGGACGCGAAAAATGAAGAAGAACTAAAAACACTTGCTTTTGGTTTTGGGCTGGCCACAGTCTACGAAGAAAATAAAAATATCCATGAAAACCGTTATAACCCTTTGTATATAGTCTTATTTTATAAAACAGTCAAAGAATGCATCACACTTGATTCCTTCACGAATGAGATCATTGATTCATTAGAGATAGAAAATAGCTTCGAAAAAACAGAAGATTCAGGCTCTGCCACTGCTGTCATTCAGAAATTTTCTGAAAGTCAAACAGAATGGCTCGAGGAGCAATTAGCTCAACCCACAGAAGGGTCCGAAGATGAGCCCATCCAGGATATAAACATTTTACTGGCCATTTGTGATGAAAAATTTCCAGTAAAACTGCCATTTGCAATCGCTCTTCCCTATATGATGACTTTTTTAGAAAAAATTGATGATGTTAACACGGAATATGAAAAAAAGACTATTCTATCGATGGAGCATGCAAAAACGCAATTGATTCCCGAGGATGAAAGGCTCTATCTCAGCGTCCTTGAAGCATGGATCGAAAAAAACTCAGAAACTCAAAAAAAAGTATGGAAGGTAAAAAATAAGTGGATGAATTTGGTTCAAAAGTTACGTGAATTCGTCAAGAACGACCTCTTCTATGAATATGTGGATGCATTGTTCGAAATATCCTTTCTAACAAGTGACTATTCTACGATCCATCCAGACGAAGAAAAAACAGACTATAAAAAGTTACTCTACCCTGAAAACATGCAAAAATATGCGGATTTTCTTGAGAAATTGGGTTACCCAGAGATCGCGAAAAGAACACGTAAATACGCCACTTTCATTGAAAATAACTACGACTAACTCAGCTCGTGTCATCGTTCATTGCAAGACTTCTGAACCCAAAGGCATCCTGAAATAACGCATAAAGTCATTATCATCTGCTCAGAAGAAAGCAAGATCCTGTCGCACCCTAAAAAAAATCAATTAATTTGATAAATAAGTTTTTGAGAAGATTTCTTGAAACAAGTATGGACTGAAGATGGTTACAAGAACAGGAATTGGGCTTTTGAACTTAAGCATCGTCTTTGCTTCAACCCTCTGCCATGGCGCCTCTCAGCCTCTCCTTTGCGAGCGCCAATAGACAACGGCATGTCTGCCATTTGGAAATGGGAAACCTTAGAAAGTTCTCATTTTGAAATTTCCTATTGCTCAAACCTTGCTGAATCTGCAGAAAAAATTGCACAGTACTTTGAACAAATCCGAAAAAAGAACAAGAATAAAAACAATGGGATTAGGAGATTTTAAAAGTAAGCGTAACGAAGCGATATATTTACCGATGAAGTTGTGATAAGCGTAGGAGGAAGTCTGTGTGAAAGAACCATTTTGCCTTTCTTAGATATTTCAATTAAAAATAAATTAAATTGTTTTTGGTGAGTTAAAGAGCATTTTTTTGGATCCTATAAAATCAAGATGATATTAATTGATCCCATTGAGTTTTTTTTCTGACAACTATTTTGCAATTGAAAGAGATTTTTAGATTCCGAAAATAGCAAAAAAAGCTGTATGAAAAGTACTTCGCGAATCTAAGTAAAGTTAAAGCAAAGAGAACTAGAGATTTTTCAAGAATGCTGCAGCCTCGTTAGAGTTACTAGAGAAGAATTTTAGTGGTATCAAACGCATCAATAGTGGTGTCGAATCCAAGTAGGGTGATGAACAGGCCCAGCAGTTTGAAATAAGTCCTCAAATTCAAGCAGCTGAAGTGGTTTCGGAGAATGAGTTTTTAGACCTGAATTGCATACGGGCCCAGCCAGTTGAAATAAGTCCTCAAGCCATAGAAGTAGTTTCAGTGAATCAAGTTATCAATCGGGATGAAGTACTGGCCCAATTAGCAAAAATAAGGGTTCAAATAGAAGAAATGAGGAATGAGATTCAATTAACTAATTTTAGTCTCTTGGATTGTGATTGCTATTGCATGGGGCTCTTCGACCCGGCGTTCTGCCTGGCATGGCTCTGCTTGGGTTATTGCTGTTTTTGCTGTAAAATGTGCTGTAAAAATTCTTAAATAGGTAAAGTTATGCATTAAATTCATTCCCATGCTTTTGAATTTATAGAAAACAGTAGATGAGAGTTACTTCCTTATCTCTTTCAAAGAGGCCGACTTTAAAAAAATGCTCTTTTTATACTTTTCTTGATCTTGGATATATTTTTGATTTCTCAATCTAAAATCCATCGTTGCTATGGTCTCGAGCCAGAAAGTCTTTCTGAATATAGTTTTGGTTTTTTACTAAAAATCAATCCTGTATCATGTACTTTTATCTCTTATCAAGTTGATAGCAAAAGTCAGATCAATTTTGCTGAAATATCAAATGCATACAGAAGGAATTTCTACTTGAACTTGCTCAAAGAGAGCGCATCTTATCTCTTTAAGAGAAATAGCTTTGGTTCATCTACATTTTTCAGGTCTGATCACTTAAAACAGTAGCTTGTCACTTGAGTTAATCTAAAGTTTCATTTATGGGGTGTACGTTTTAAATGGATCTCAAAAAATATAATGCTATCATTTGCTTAAGCGAGAAATCATCTCATCGTGAACGAGTTGTTCAATAGGAAAAAAGCTTGTCAATGGAAGAAGAAATAAAAAATTACTTCCTCACACGCGTTAAAAATAGGATTTTAGTGGTATCAAACGCCTCAATAGTTTAAATTCTGTTTAGTTTTATGAGGGGTTTAAATGAAAAAAAATTATTTATGTATTTGTAATTTTTTTTATAACGGTGAATCAGTTTGCAATTTGTGCAACGGGTGATGGTGTTATCGAATCCGAACACAGTGACGAAAATGTCCAGCTGGTTGCAATAATTCCTGGAGTTCAAGTAGCTGAAGCAGTTTTGGTGAATGAGACTTTAGACCCGAATTGTATACTGGTCCAATCAGTTGCAGTGAATCAACCTACGGATTACGAGGACATACTAGATCAAATAGCAGAACTAATGGGTCTTGTAGACTTGATGGGTCGTGAACTTCAAGAAGTGCAAGATAGAGAGTTACGATTTGAAATAAGTTCTGAAGTTCAAGCAGTGGAATCAGTTTCAGTGAATCGCTCTATAGATCGGGATGATGTATTGGCTTAACTCGAAGAACTAAGGCGTCAAGTGGCAGAACGAAGGTCTCAGCTAGAAAGAGTGCATAGTCAACTTCGAGAAGTGGTTCGAAGGAGACGAGTTAATCGTCAGAATGGACGCTACTTTGTGTTAAGATTTATTGGTTATTTATGCGAGTTTTCTAGGATCGAATTTTGCCCACGGTATGTTTCAAGATAGTTGTGGCCTCGACCGCTTGGTCATTGTACATTCCATGAAATTCGAAGGTGTCCATTTTTTTTCTAGTTTGTCCAGACCAACGAGAAGGGGTTGTTTTTGAGCTTCTTGATAAACAGCATGCCTTCTTTTTAAAATTTCTAAATTCTCGCCTTCGTGTC
>DAISZI010000190.1:0-3712 GCA_036824885.1 Oligoflexia bacterium | reverse complement strand
ATAGTGAGTAAATTGCGAGGATCAATAATACGAATTTATCTAATTTTTATATATTTATTTTTTTAATTTTTACTGCTTCTTGTCAGTCAAAGAATTCTGGTATAGATAGTACTGCAACGAATCAAAAAAATGATATAAAAAAAACGAATGAAATGAGCTCTGACGAAATAAAAGAAATCATTATTTCTTATTTTGATGAACTAAAAAATGAAAACTCTAATGAGTTGACAACTCGCCAATTAATGGATGATTTTGAGATCATTTTAGAAGAATTGAAAAATTTAAAGCAAATTGTTTTACTTTTTAATTCTTCGGACACACTCAGAAAATTTATCAATCATATTGATTTTTGTGATAGAACGAGCCTTAATTCAGACATAACACAGATTTGTTCTAGCGAATATCCCAGTGATTGTCATACAGATCGAGAACAAAGCAGGTCCAGAAATGATCATTTAAAAGATTCAAAAACATCGGAGATGTTTATAGATTTTTCTTTTGATGTGATTTCCCAAGGTAACAGAACTTCTGAAACTTCCCGGGATCAATCAATCACTTCTGATGCTGATAGGATCAGAGTTCGATCAAGATTTTTCACTTTTCCTATAGATAAATAATACGAAAAAAATCTATTAAAAAGAATGAATTTTTCTATGGATCAAGGGTTAATGATCAATCAATATAATGATCTAAAAAAAGCAATTCCTACATATATGAATCTTCTGATGAAGATTCCCATCGTGAGAAAAGTTCTGCTAATTCCGATAACAGATAAAAAATAGACCATGTCCTTATCGTAGTAAATCATTTGAACTGTAATTTGAGGTCTGTTTTTCTCATGGTGCACAAAAAATGATGGTGCGAGGAGAGGGACTCGAACCCTCACGCTTGCGCATACGCCCCTCAAGCGTACGTGTCTACCAGTTCCACCATCCCCGCAAAAAAATAGGATAGATAACAGCCAACATCTAACCCATCTCAAATCACACTGCAATCACTTTTTTAAAATTCCACACGAAGCCCGATTTTATAGGTCCAATCACGCATAGACAAAGAACTGTTGGTTCCTTGCTCATATAGGGCATCTAAAAGGAGGTAGGTTCTCAAAACTCCTGTGCTCAGATAAAAATGAGTGGCAGAGCCTGGATCAAGCACGTTTAAGAAAAACCACAGACCCACTTTAGTTCCATGCATCAGTATTTTCCCATAACTCTCAGAAATAAAATGATAAGCAGTTTGTCGTACTTCGTATCCTAGAACAGGCACAATAACTTGCTGATGAAAGTACCTTGCTTGATACTGCACATGCCCCCCCCATGACCAAATGGAAGCAAAATTAGCTGTTAGTTCAGAATTAGCAAAAATGGGGTAGACACCCAGAATAGGACCGATTCCTAAAATCCCATAGTTTTGCAAAAAAGAAGGCTGATAGCTAAAAGCCATCTCGATTCCTGAAATTGAGTTACTTCCTTGAAACGTACTTAATTTATTGCTAGAAAATGCTTCAGGTGCAATCGTAAATTGCAGACCAAAAGAAGGTCTTTTGTTCTGATAGGCTGAATCAGCGAGGCTTTCTTTCTGATAAAAAGAGTTAAAAATCAGGAAAACCAGGACAATTTTTTTTTTACGAGACATAATTTTATAATCCTCTCTCTTCTTATCCTAAATGCCGCTCTATGCCAATACCGCCTGAGAGATAAGTTCATCAAGAAGGATCCAGGTCCCTCATTTTTAAGAAATCAAAAATTGAAGATCATTTTATTGAATTCATTGTAAATCAAATTTTTAATGCTTTGAAGAGACCTGTATCTTTGAAATCATGAAGATTTCCTTGTTGCAGGATAGTTGTCGTCTCGACTAATTCTCCCAGTCCCCCTGTCTCAAGATTGTTGCATGGCCAAGTTTTCAAAACAGACGGTAGGAGACAGAGTTTTAATACATGAAAAACCGCAAAATTCATTCCAAGAAACTTCAGTAGAAAAGATTTCGGAGAGGAGAGGTAGCCTCTAGAGGAAAAAGACGATCTGCTACGTAACAGGACCTAGCTCAGGCTCAGATCAAGACTGCTAGTGACACCGCAAATTTAAAAGATCAAGCAAGAAAGCTCGAGTTCAGACCAGACATATGAATACACGCGTTGTTTTTAAGTTTCTTCGGTATCCGAGATCTCTTTTTTTAAAAATCTCCAAATATTGAGAAGATGATTCCGTATTGACTGAAAATCAAACACCTGTATTCCGAAATATGTACGCAATAACTATATTCTTTGGGATGGACAATCCATCGAGTATTTCGATCGGACCTAAAGAAGTCAAAAAAATTTGAAAGCCGAATCAAAACGCAATCAGCTTCCACAAGGCGCCTATGAAACGAAAAAACTAGAGCAGAAATCGCAACTACGAAAAAAAAGACAGATCAACTCTACTTAGACTTTTTATCTGCAATTGCCTAAAAGAAATTTCGCACCCATTCGAGGAATTAAACTGATTTTATAGTACATCTACAAGCCTGCCTCTTAGAAAACGAGTCTGAACCTCCTGCTGCCACGTCTGCTTCATCCGTTCCTCTTGAGCCGACTCATGTTTCATGACTTCCATCTTGATTCCCATTGCTCGTAATTCTCCTAATCGATTAAACATGAGAAAATCAACCTGTCAATCTCGTCAACAGCAGGCCCTTGCACTTTATGACTCGTCCCATCGACTGCGGTTGGATGAGCAAACGAATCAACAAAAACCGCAGCCAAGCAAATACTAAAACTGGTACTAAATTCGAACGATTCTGATAAAAACCTAAGATACTCTTTTTTTATTTTAGACTTAAAATTAGGATCATCTCTATCTCCATTTGCTATATCAACTTCATTTGATCGCACTTTTAAAAAAGCAACAACACTAAATTCATGCACTTCTTTAGGTACACCACGTACAAAAGAAACTCCCCCAAGTCGCTACCCAAGTTCGGATTCAGGTTCGCGAGTTTGATCAACTTCTTTGTTATTCACTGGTAAATTGCCAGTATTTTGAGTTTTATCGGTAACAGTTTCTCGCTTCTCTTCGAAACGAGAGCTCGCAAACCTGTTCGGGGTGATAGGCTGAGTTCCTGTATCCTGATCTTCCTCAATCTTCTTTGGCTGTTCTTCTTCTTTCTTCTTTCCTGGATTTCCAAGCTTTTTTAAAATTTCAAGGACCCCTCTATTGCTTTACCCTGCGAATCCCATAGTTATTTTTCACGTTTTAAGCCCCAACTCAAATAAAAAACGACAAAATATCCCTCTTTATAATTAATGAAATTAATAAAATTAAAATTTAAACTTATTCGTATTATTATGGATTGAGTGTCTAAAAATTTGAAAAAAAGATGATAGGTTAGGTACTGAAAGGGGCTCCCCTCTAAAAAAAAAGATGGTATTTACGATCGCTTAGGGCAGCTTCCTGCTGTTTGATTTTATAGACTTTCTTTTATTTTAAGGGTAACTGAACAGGGGTTACGCATATGACTTCGAGGGCAGATCAGCGCTATTCGAGATGATTCGCATAGCAGGAAAGTTTGTGTGATAATTACCTGGAGAAAGGAATTGTCATCATGGAAGACGCAGCAAAAACAACGTTAATGATTTATTTATCTAGGTTAGAAGATCCCCGAACTGGCAAGAACACCAGGCATGAGTTTATTGGGATCATTTTTATCGCGATATGTGCAGTGATCAGTG
>DAISZI010000189.1:0-3714 GCA_036824885.1 Oligoflexia bacterium | reverse complement strand
TTTTTTACCGGACTGCTTTCTTTAGGAGGAGTCTTCAAACAAATTCAAGAAAAAGGTGTGGGAAAATACAGTATCTACCGATTCCTTTTAACGCTAGCCATCTGCGCAAGCTACTGGATTAAATCCTAATTACAGTACTGATTCGCTCCGACACCCGAAAAACTATAGGAGTAAAGAGATGCCTTCGCTTGAGTACTTAAAAAACTCAGAGGACAAACAGGCTTCCCGTCCACATCGATCTCAAATGTCACGGGAGCACCTAAGCTAGCAACAGTTCCCACGACACTTCCCTGAGGTACATAAACTCCTGCAAAAGTACTCGAAGAAAATCCTCCAAGCACTACAGAAACGCGTGCATTGTACAAAATTTTCACTTTTGTCCCAAGATTTTCCACCACAAGACCTGAAATAGGAGCATAAATCTGTGTTTGTAACGAAAAACCCGACCCCGTCAATGAAAAATAGGGAGATGCTTGTGTGTAAGGACCATTGAGCACCACACCCGTCATAGAACTACCTAAAGGTAAATTCATCATCCCAAAAGGCATGAGGGAAGGATTTCCCAACAAGTTACCCATAGGATCCTGATTCGAACCACATCCCAACAGACCCAAAATTAGAAACCAACCCCCAAATTTCATAAATTCACCCTCAAAGAAAGAGAAGGCGCCCAAACCAAATACCCCGATGGAAAAAGAACCATAACCGGCATCTCCCAGACCAGACCAAAACGCTCACCGAAAGAAAAATCAACCCCAGAAACTACCCTCCCAGAAAAAACCAGCTGATTCACACCCACCGAAGTACCTGTAGAAAAAAGTAAGGAATCTACGAATGATCCTAACTGAGTGGCAAAAAAAAGACGCACATCACCCACCGTAGCGTTAAATCTGGGACCTAGAAGAATACCCATACGATTCAATGCAATGCCTGTGTTATTTCTGACAGAAAATCTTTCATACAAAACAGAAGATTGCAATTGCACCCATGACTTGCACCAAAAAGGAAAAGGAGACCAAAGCTGAAGCACTCCACCCGGACCAGGCGATAGCGTTTGGTAACTATCCCCCATCGGAATGGCATACGTCGGTCCAACACCCACAGAAAGATCAGAGGCGAATACTTCTGAAAAACCCAGAAACATTCCCACGATAACGAAAAAGAACCTCAACTGTACCCCCCCCCCTCCTCGCACTCTTAACGAGAATGCTTCTGATAATCAACCATTTCCTTGAGCTCTTTACCCACTTTAAAAAAAGGAACCCGCTTAGGCCGCACCTGCACTAACTCCCCCGTTTTAGGATTACGCCCCTGATAACTTTGATAATTACGATTTACAAAAGAACCAAAACCCCGAATTTCCACCCGATCATCTTGTTTTAATGCCTCAGCCATCATATCAAACACTAAATTCACCACGATCTCAGATTGCCTATGCTGCAAAGACGCAGCCTCAGCAATTAAATCGATCAGATCTGCCTTGGTCATACCTACTCCTTCACGAAAAGACTAAAACTGCCCAATGATCTAACACTCGCACTCGAAAATCAATGCCATTTCATAAGAGAAATAAGAGTCTCAAAAGCAATCAGCAAGATAATCGTCATTTCAAGCACGGTCTCCCGCTTCGACTTCAATAATTCGACAATGACCTCGACACTTTCCTGAATGATTTTGATTTTGTAGTCCAAGGCACGATAACGCACCCCAATTTCAAACATCAGCTTTAACTCTTGATGAAATTTATCCAATTCAGGATTCTCCCAAGTTTCATCGGGAGAATCGACAATGTACAGATTGGAAATGATTTCTTGCTTCGTATTCATACAAAGACCAATGAATTTCATTAAATCTGCGCTACTTCCCAGCATCTTCCCTTGACTGCGAAGCATTTTAGAAAAACTATTCGTTTTGATGAGCAGGTTCTCAATGAGGGTTTCGTAATAGTCTAAAGCAGTACTTTCCGCAAGAAGCATGCAGGTGGTTTTGATCATCTCATAAGTAAGCTCAGATACGACCACACGATCAAAAAAAACCTTAGAGCCAGAATGCTGCCTGACCTCTAAAATAAATTGATCACTGGCTCGAACCTGATCGGATGACTCAACCGAACCTAAGCACTCCTGAATCAACGCAAGTGCTTTTTCTTGCAATGACTCTGAAACATTAAAAAAAACGACAGAACCGTAGTTGTAGATAAAAAGATAAGCTTCCGCACTCAAACGCACTACCATCTCATAGTTAGAAAACTCCAAAAGGGGCTCAGGCCAATGCTCTCGAAGCTCTTTAAGTCTCAATTTTTCGGCAACATGAATGGATCGAAGTTGATACATAGCTTCATTCTCGAGGCTTGAGAGAATAAATAGGAGTCACCTCTTTGACACCTTTGATATTCCAAAGATTCAAAAGAAAATTCTTATGAGAATGATGATGCCCCACGTAATTCACGGTGAGCGCCTGGTATTTTCCACGAACGACGACCTGCCAATCATGCAAAGTTAAATCGTGATCTTTTAAAGAATGATCGACGATTGCTTTGACTTCTTCCACAACCCCATCAATGAGAATCTCGCAACTAAAATGAATGGACCTACCTAAAATACGATCTTCAAAAACGGTAGTAGCAACAAGGACCAAAAGCACACTGAACGAACAAAAAATGGCAATGTCAGTATGACCGATCCCGATGCAAATTCCGATAGCAGCGACAATCCAAATAGTCGCTGCAGTGGTCATTCCTTGAATGGTCCCACGAGCTTGAATGATGCATCCCCCTCCTAAAAAACCAATGCCAGAGACAATTTGAGCAACAAGCCTGCCGGGATCAGCATAATGACCAGTTCCTGAAAAACTCATAGCCAATAAAACAGACAAGGAGGTGTAAAGGGTAGAACCTAAGCAGATGAGCATATTGGTCTTCATGCCGGCGGGCTTATTTTTTAACTCCCGCTCAAATCCAATCAAACCACCGCACAAAATAGAAAAAAATACACGAGGACCAAAAAACTCCAAAAGCTGAAGGAAGGTCCAATGGGGATCACCAGCCACCTTCAGACTCTATCTTGATTTTCATTTTTCCCGCAACTGCAAACTCAGTACCGATACGTAATCACAATCTGTCCTGTTAAATTTATTTGACTTCCATCTAAAAACCCCATCACACCACCCCCTCCTCCTACCCCCCAATGACCAAAATACTCCCGAAAATAAAAAAAACTCACTCCGACCACAGGAAACGCTTGCGCATGCTGCCGACTGAACGTCCATTTTAATTCAGCAAGATCTCGATTTTTTACTCCCCAAGCAGTTGCCTGATCAACCTGCCAAAGAGGAAATGAAAAAAGTTGGTTAGAAATCAAAGAAATCTCCTGAGAAGGAAAGCTAGGAAGCCTCATTCTTGAAGAAATACCCAATGCTTCCCACCAAGAGGCCACATTTTGAGGAGTGTAAAAAAAATAATGAAAAGCCAAGCGATAACTCCAATCGCGGCGAGGCACATACTCCAACTCAGGTCCGGACTGGTACTGATTCAAAGCCCCCTGAGGCATCTGGTGTAAATGAAAGCCAAACCGGTATTGCAAGCGCATCTGAGGGTACTGAGCAGAAAGCTCCTCATCAGAAAGATCATCTTCAAAAAAAGCCTCGGACTCTAAATTAAGTTGCCGCTGAAACCCCTGCATTTTAGCCTCTTCTTCGAAGGAGTAATAAGTACTT
>DAISZI010000188.1:2516-3753 GCA_036824885.1 Oligoflexia bacterium | reverse complement strand
AAATGGACACCGTTGAATTTCATGGCTTGAAAGTGATGCGTAATTTTGTTAGACATCAATGATGTAGGGTGACCAAGCGGTCGAGGCGACAACTATCCTGAAACATACCGATCCCCAGGAATTTTATTCCTCACTTCAGTCGATTCTCTATGAATTTACAGACTCTCTACACTGACGTACGCACGAAAATATTCGCGTCATCACGATCCCATCCCACACGATATGCGCAAGACGGAAAAATGCGTTTGTCCCATATCTTTATCTTCATCCGATTGATCAATTAATTATGATGAATTTGCTCAAAGAATCGCTCCAGCTCAATCGAGCACGTATTGCTTGCGCTCTATGCTCTTTTGAAAGGCTTGTCATTAATTTTGTCCTGGATCCATAGCTATCTTCAGAAAACCCAAGACTCAAAAATCCGTTCTCATAGTGCTTCATTGCAGCCTGAAGCACCTCTGAAATACCCAGCACTCGAACACTACCTGCAGGTTTCCCTATTTCTACCTTAGTCGGCCGGTAGCTCCAACTCTCTACTTCTTGGTTTGGATTATTTCCTGAACGAGGTACTTTTCAAAACGCTCAAACCGCATTCCTGAAGCTCCAGTATTCTTTTCACTGCCCTAAAGGATATCATGGTAAATTGAGCGGACTCTCTCGAAAGGACCCATCACTCTCAGGCTAACTTTCCTCATTTCACTGCTTGCATTTCCTAAACTCTCTCGTTAAACGTACGTGCATCTTATCTCAAGAAAGTCTTGCTTCTCAAAGATCACTGCTTGAGTTCCGGTCTTCACGTATTCCACCCTTGGCCTCGAACTTCCTGTCACTTTCCTCATCGAATCCTGATTTTACCACTGGTACAGTTTCATCGGATGAGCTCTTACTGCATCATTGCCCATCTCTGTTTCACTGCAGACATCTAAGCTCGTAGTTACCTTGTCTCGGACACAACAGCCCCCCCCCTAAGGACAACAATCTGGTTACCATACTTTAGCACTGTGTCACTGGAAAAGGCTTCATCCTACTTAAATCCCCTGCCTTACAGAGGCTCACTTTTGTTGGGGCTACAGACTTCATCTTCCTTCAGATCCCGCACATCCGCTCAAACCGTTATTCTTTCATGATTCATCTTGATTTCTTTGGGGAGTAACAGAAAGCTATACAAGAGCGTTTTTTCTAAGCTGGACAGTTTTTTTCCGATCAAGTAGAGTCCTAGCGTGGCGCAGAAATTTGC
>DAISZI010000188.1:0-2506 GCA_036824885.1 Oligoflexia bacterium | reverse complement strand
TTCGATGCAGGGTGTAAGTAAGTCGTATGGTCCCCAGAAACAAGTACTCAGGGACATTTACCTTTCTTTTTATTACGGGGCCAAAATAGGGGTTTTGGGTCTGAATGGATCCGGAAAATCCACTCTCTTGAAAATTATGGCTGGGGTAGAAAAACAATTCAATGGCCAGGCCCAACCGGGAGATGGCATCTCAGTGGGTTATCTGCCTCAGGAACCTGCTTTAGATGGAACGAAGACCGTACGTGAAGTGGTAGAAGAAGGCGTCAGCGATCTCGTAAAACTTTTGAAACGTTTTGAAGAGATCACGGGGGAGTTTGCTGATCCTGAATTAAATGAGCAACGCATGGAAAAGCTGCTCTTAGAACAAGCCCAAGTTCAGGAGCAAATAGAGCACGCAGGGGGCTGGGAACTCGATCGCACCTTAGCTATTGCCATGGATGCTTTGAGACTTCCTGCAGAAGATGCTTCTATCAAGCTTCTTTCAGGAGGAGAGAGAAGACGTGTTGCGCTTTGCCGCTTGTTACTTCAAAAACCCGACCTTTTGTTACTTGATGAACCCACCAATCATTTAGATGCAGAATCCGTTGCTTGGTTAGAGACTTTTTTAAAAAATTACCCAGGAACAGTTGTAGCAGTGACCCATGATCGGTACTTTTTAGATAACAGCGCTGGCTGGATTTTAGAGCTTGATCGTGGACACGGAATTCCATGGGAAGGTAATTATTCTTCTTGGTTAGAACAGAAACAAAGACGCTTGCAGCAGGAGGAGAAAGCCGAAAGCAAACGCCAGAAAACTCTTGCAAGAGAGCTCGAATGGATCCGCATGAGTCCGAAAGCCAGGCAGGCTAAGAGTAAAGCTCGTGTCACTTCGTATGAGAAATTAGTGGCTCAAGATCGCCCGGAACGTTTAGAGGAGATGGAAATTTACATCCCCTCAGGCCCTCGTTTAGGAGCGCAGGTGATTGAGGCTCAAGATCTCGGCAAATCTTTTGGAGATCGAGTGCTATGGGAAAATTTTTCTTTCCAGCTACCTCGTGGAAGTTTAGTCGGAGTCATTGGACCCAATGGCGTAGGAAAAACCACTCTTTTTCGAATGCTCGTGGGAGATATGAAGCCTGATCAGGGAAGCTTGAAGATTGGAGAAAGCGTCCAGTTTGCCTATGTCGATCAGTCTCGTGATGCTTTAGATCCTGAAGAGACTGTATGGGAATCCATCTCTGAGGGCAAAAATGAGACGATTCTTTTAGGAAATCGAGAAATTTCTTCACGCGCTTATTGTGCTTGGTTTAATTTTACAGGTTCCGATCAGCAAAAGAAGGTGGGCATTCTTTCAGGAGGGGAAAGAAACCGGGTCCATCTCGCTCGAGTTTTAAAATCTGGAGGCAATGTCCTTTTGCTTGACGAACCTACCAATGATCTCGATGTCAACACACTTCGTGCGCTTGAAGAAGCCTTGGTTGAGTTTTCAGGATCTGCTTTGATCATCAGCCATGATCGCTGGTTTTTAGACCGCATTTGCACGCATATCATTGCTTTTGAAGAGAAGGGTCCTTATTTCTTTGAAGGCAATTACCGTGAGTACGAAGAAGATAAGAAAAAACGCCATTGTTCTTCTGCCTCAGAATCGCAGCGTGTGAAGTTTAAAAAATTAACACACTAGCGTTCTTGAAAAGAACCATTCGACCTACCAGAAAATAAGGCAGCTCACCTGACTTTCCGTGATTAAACTATTTAAATCTAATATGAAGGCATAAAGAAGAACAAGAAAACCATCGCAGCAATTGCACAAACTTTCTAGGTTTAAGAAATAGAGCCTGAGAAGCACCCTCTGTTTTCAGGAAATGCGAGATTAAAAACTCTAAAAAAGCGATCCTACACCTGAAGAGGGAAAGGAAAAAAAACCCGACAAAGAAACACGTTACCGCTTATTGGCTTTGCGGACATTCTTTCTTCTAAAAGAGGATTTTTTTTCAGCAGAGCGCTTAGACTTCGCCTCAAAATAAGCCTTGGCAAAAGGAGCGTCTTTCTTGAGTCTGTCAACTCGCTTTCTACGGCCCTCAGCCCTCATTTTTTTTCGACTGGGTTTCACAGATACATTGGTATTAGTGGTCATTCCTATTTCCTAACATGAAAATAAATATCATTGAAATTCAAGCTGTGCTAGCATACACATTCCGTATCAGAATTACATTGCCTGATCCAGGAGTCAATAAAAAAATTCTACAAGAAAGTGAGTGAGATGTCTGAGGCAAAAAAGTATACCGATTTTTTAGCAAGCATCCAAGCTTCGTGCTCTCCCACTCTTTGGACCGAGGGCATTGCCTTAGCTCGAGGCGGAAGCGTGTTTTCAGACTCTCGCTCAGAGGAACCTGAGTGCAGCTGGTCTTTTCGTGTGCAAACAAAAGATCGCCCCTTAAGCTACCAGGTACGTTTTTGGCCTGATCAAGAAGATTGGTTTTGCGATTGCCGTAAGCCTTCCTGCGCCCACCTCGCTTCTGTTGTGGTT
>DAISZI010000187.1:787-3755 GCA_036824885.1 Oligoflexia bacterium | reverse complement strand
AGGGAGGTATAAGTACCTCCGAGATTCAGTGGAGTGCCGTTGGCAAATTTTGAGGACTGTTCAAACATCGTGTGAAAAGTAAGACCTGCTCCAAAGAATAAATTCTGTGTTAGAGCAAGATCGATCCCTGCTCCTAGGTGCAATCCAAAAAGAATGGCTGAAATAGTAGATGCATTGCGCGTTGTGTTGTCCTGATAGGTGGGTTTGTAAAAGCCCAATCCAAAAATGACGGAAGGTATGATGTGGTCGTACCAGCTCATATTCATCCGAAGTCCTGTCAGAAGAGAAATTAAGGACAAATTGGAGGGTGAGGTGTGGTTGGAGTACCCCAAGCTTGTATCAAACCCAAACAGACTGCTGACACCGTACGTGTAATGCAGTTGTCCGCCAATATTATTGCTGTAATTGCTTAAATCTCCCATGAGGAAGATCTGGCCTATATCCAGGGCTAAATTGTTTGATTCTGGTGAAAAAGGTTCAATGTTTTCAGTAGAAGCAGGATGCCTGGAAGCAACCTTCGTATTCTTGGTCTGTTCGTCAGTGGATCTGGTTGACCAGTTTGAGGCGAAAAGAGAGAGAGGGAGCACTAGTCCCAGACTCAAAACATAAAAATAAATTCGTAACCTCATGATTTTTAAGATTCTAATCGCAGTACAGCAGTCAAGTCAAGAGTCTGATTTCCGTTTAATAGCGAGCTTCCGAGGGGTCTTCTGAGGCTGGTTGCTTATGGTTTTCCTTACCGAAACTATGGGCGTTTTTATGGGTTGATGAGCCAAATTTTGATTGGATGTATCCTGAAAACGAGCCATCCCCAAACTGAATGATTTCTCTGAGTAGCTCAAGGGAAGGTTGAGATTTCGTTTTTTTTTCGCTTTCATATAATAGTTGTGTCAAAGTCATGGCCGTAATGTCTGTTTGATTGCGATTGTCGATGACCTGTACGTGATCTCCTTTTCTAATCATCTTAGCGATTTCCTCTAAAGTGACGTAGCTTGATCTGCTCGTATCGTAAAGCTTTCTGTTTTGGTAACGCTTGATGACTTTCAGTGCATTCATGAGTTCATCCCCCCTCAACGGATTTTTACAATCATTTCCTTGGAAACATAGATTCCAAGGTCCCCTTATCGAAAAAGAGGCTAGCAACTCAGTGCAATAAAGTCAAGCGCAAGAGTTTTCATTGCTCCGATGGAGAATAGACAGAAATTTGACGAATCAAGAACTCAGTTTGAGAGATGCGAGGAATGTGAGTATTCGTCAATGAAAAGTTTAATTTTCTGATAGAATGTCCGATGGGTGAGGCTGGAGGAATCGATGCCATGAGACTAGCGTGTGTCTTTTTGTTGGGAATGCTTCTCCCTTGTGCTCTTGAGGCTAAGGATAGTGTTGAGGGTGCAGCGCAGTTTCATTTTAGTTTAGCTCAGTCCTATGCGAGCGACGGGGACTCGGGACGTGCTATTGAGGAGTACAAGCTTACTTTAGTACAAGATCCCGATTCACCTTTGGTTTACACACGTTTGGCCGCTGAATATATTAAAAAAGGTGTTTTTTCTTCTGCGGTGGAAGCCTGTCAATCTGCTTTGAAGTTAGATCCTGAGGATATCGATGCCAGACTGATTTTAGCGGGTATTTATGCTAGCCGAAGGCATTTTCAAGAGGCCGTGGTCGAATACCAGCATATTTTGAGAAAAAATCCTCACCATGAAGAAGCGACTATTTATCAATCAGAAGTCCTTATGCAGCAAGAGCGGGTTCAGAAAGCAGTGGTCTTGTTGCAGTCTTTTCTTAAAAATCGTACTTCCTTTCTTGCTTACTACTATTTGGGAAGGGCGCAGCAGTACCAGAGGCATTTTAAAAAAGCAGAGTTTGCATTTAAGCGTGCTTTAGAAATAAAGCCTGGGTTTCAGCAAGCAATAATAGCTTTAGGGTATCTTTATGAGGAAAATCAAAAAGTAGCAGAAGCTATCTCTCTTTATGAGCGCTCTTTTCAAGATTATCCAGAGCCTTTGGTGGCAGTTCAGTTGTCGGCACTTTACTTGAAATTGGGAAAGTACGAAGCATCTCTTCCGTATTTAGAATTTTTAAAAAGAAGTGACCCTGAAGATTTAAATAGTAGCTTTAAGTTGGCATTGGTTTACATGGAGCTCAAAGAGTACGAAAAGTCTATTTCGGTTTTCCAATCGATTCTTGCAAAAAGTCCTGAATCAGATCGGGTGCATTACTACTTAGGTGGTTTATTTGAAGAGAGCCAAAGAATACCAGAAGCTATTTCAGAGTTAAAATCTATTCGTTCTGATTCTTCTTTATATACAGAGGCTACATTGCATTTGGTGCACTTGTTAAAAGGCCTTCAACAATTCGAGGAGGCCCGAGAATGGATGAAGCATGCCATTTCTCTTTCTCCTGATACCGCTTCTTTTTATCTTTTACAGGCAAATTTAGAAGAAGACAGGAAGCAAACTGAGTCTGCTATTAAAATTTTAGAAAGCGTAGAAAAAAAGTTTTCAGAAAATGAAAAGATTCATTACTACTTAGGAAGTTTGTATGATCAGCAGGGAAATTGGAAACAAGCGCTTGATAAAATGGAAACAGTGGTGAGGCTTAATCCCAAAAATGTCGATGCTTTGAACTACTTAGGATATACCTGGACTCAGCAACGTATTCGATTAAATGATGCGGAAAGACTTTTAAAAGCTGCCCTTCGTCTTCGTCCTGAGAGTGGTTATGTCCAAGATAGTTGGGGTTGGTATCTTTTTGTGAGGGGGCGAGTACAAGAGTCCATCGTTCAACTAGAAAAAGCGCTAAAAGGGAAGCCTCATGAATCTGCTATTTTGGAGCATTTAGGGGATGCTTATTTGAAATGCAATTTGAGAGAAAAAGCTTTAACGCAGTATCAAGACGCACTTAAGTACTCTCGGGACGCAGCCTTCAAAAAAAGAATGAGTGAGAAGGCGGAAAATTTAACGAAACA
>DAISZI010000187.1:0-777 GCA_036824885.1 Oligoflexia bacterium | reverse complement strand
AATCTATCAATTACGTTTACGCAAGCCTTGATTCATTTTTTTGTTGTCGGGGAGGATGTCGGTTGGAGGACTTCAGCTGGTTGAAGGGTGATTTTTTTTTCTTTCCATTGGCATTCGATATTGTCTTGAGCAGAGTGTGCTTTCCATTTTTTGTAAGTGAAGGTACTTGTTTCAAAGGATTCAAATTGTACGTCCACTTCTTTTTTCTGTAAGCGAAGTGATGGTTGGGCTGTTTGAATCCATTGTAGAGATTGAGGGATGGGGATTTTTTGATTTCCTTTTTTGAGCCAATGTAATGTATAAATCCATTGGGTAGGGAGTGGATGTTTCGATTGGACGATGAATCTGTGGTCAGTGAGGTCCATGGATAGGGAGGGGTCCTTTTGGGGGCATGGGATTTTTCCCAAAAAAAGATCGATACTCCATGCAAGGGGTATCGAGTTCCAGTGCTCGTATTCGATGTGCTCTTTGATTTGCCCTTTTTCTTCTTGTTGGATCAAGTAGCGCTGAGGGTTGATCGAAATACTTGCTTGGGGTCCTCTCAAGAGATCCAGAATGGTTAAATGGACTTCTGAGTTTTTGGTAGCGACGACTTCCGCATAAAAGCTCCCGGAAAGCTGAGGGTTATTCACTTTGATGCGAACTTCGCCTGTTGCTTTTTGAATGGAGCTTCCTAGTTGACATATTTGTTGGAAGAGCGCTTCTGGATTTTCTGATAAACCATGGGGAGTCCAGGAGGGAGTGCTTGAGCATGCGCAAAGTAAAAGGAAATTCAGA
>DAISZI010000015.1:0-15980 GCA_036824885.1 Oligoflexia bacterium | reverse complement strand
TTTTTTTAAGACTTTTAAGGGATTTATTTTAACTTTGATTCAAGAAAAAAAACATTACGAAGCAATTAGATTTTATAATGAAAGCGAAAAAACAATAATCATTTTAGACGAAATTCTAAAAAGACATGATACTCAAGTCTATGATCAAAGCTACCTGCTCGTCCTATCAGAAGTAGCTCTGAATCTTCATTTAAAAGATTTTGCTTTGCATTTGCTTGAAAAATACGAAAGTTTTAAAAAAAGATCAAAAACATTTAAAAATAAAGATTTATCTCAAGAAAACTTTATTATGGCAAAATACTTATGGCTTCAAGATGAAATGAAAGGATCTAAAAAAAATACAGTTGAAATAATAAGACATTTAAGCAATGTATCGGATGATTCCTTTTACACTTTTGAGAAGCATGTTATCTTAGGTCTTCTTGCTTTAAAAGAAAGTAATTTTCAATCAGCTATTTCGCATGCTTCACAAGCACAAGTTCTTATTGATAAAAATGAAGATCATTATGAGGAAAAAAATCTAAGAATTGAGTGCTGGATTGCTGGAATGTATCTAAATGCAAATAATCTAGATTTTTCTTCTAGTCTTTATTCGAAAATAGAAAAAAAAATAAAACTCATAGATAAAAAAAAAGTTACAGGAGAGTATTTTCTTAGCATACCGCAATTACCAACTTTTGATGAGATTATTTTGACAGAAGGAAGTATTTTTGAAAAACTAAATCATTGGGAGAAAGCTTGTGAAGTTTATTCTATTTCTATGAATCACGAAATTAAAAATGATCAAATTTATTATAAATATGCTAGAATGCTTTCTAAGTTGAATGCAAAGCAGTCTCGTTCGTTAGAGCATAAAATTAAAAAAGAAATAAATGAATTAAACAATTATTTAAAAAATACCACCGAAAGTTTTTGGAAAAAACTGGCTTTAGAAGTATTAAGCAATAACTAATAAGATTGTAACGGGGTAAAAAAAATATGGAAATTATTACTTCTGATCATAGGATGCAGGAGGTCATTCAGCTTGCCAAAACAGTAGCAGCCAGTAAGGCGACTATTTTAATTCAAGGCGAAAGTGGCACTGGAAAAGAATTAATTGCAAATTTAGTGCACGAGCATAGTACACGAGCAGAAAAAGATATGGTTGCGATCAATTGTGCGGCTATTCCAGATAATTTGATAGAATCCGAGCTTTTTGGTTATGAAAAAGGTTCTTTTACCGGGGCCCTAGGAAGTAAGTGCGGAAAATTTGAATTAGCGCAGGGTAGCACGTTGTTACTTGACGAAATTTCTGAAATAGACATTCGGTTGCAGGCAAAACTGTTAAGAGCTATTCAAGAAAAACAAATAGATAGAATTGGAGGATCAAAACCTATTGCTTTAGATGTAAGAATTATTGCTGCCACGAATAAAAATCTTGCGCATTGTGTTCAAGAAGGTACTTTTAGAGAAGATCTTTTTTATAGATTAAATGTCGTAAACTTAACTCTACCTCCATTGAAAGACCGAATTGGTGATATCGAGATTTTGTCAAATTATTTCATTAAAAAATTTGCAGAGAAAAACAAAAAACCTCTTTGTTTTCTTTCCCAAGAAGTGCTTAGCATTTTAAATAGTCATAGTTGGCCAGGTAATGTAAGGGAGTTAGAAAATACTATAGAAAGAGCTCTTATTGTTGCTCAAGAAGATGTGATTTGCAGTAAAGACGTAATGATTATAGAAAAAATCAAAGAAAAAGAAAAAAAAACATCAATACAAACTCGTGATTCAACGGATAGCAATTGGGCGCCTGGGAAAACGTTAGATGATATCGAACGAGAAGTTATTATCGATGCGTTAAGTTTTCATCATGGAAATAGAACGCACACAGCAAATTCTCTTGGAATATCCATAAGAACTCTTAGAAACAAAATTGCCGACTATAAAAAGCTTGGCATTCATCTTTAGATGAACGATAATTCAGTTATGAAAGAAGTAGGTTTTGATTCAGTTATTGGAGCTTTAAATACTTCATTAAATTTAAGACTTGCTAATCAAAACGTTATTAGTTCCAATATTGCCAATGCTGATACACCTGGTTACAAATCAAAAGTCATGGAGTTTGAATCAGCGTTACGAGATGCCTTAGGCGTTGGAGATATCCAATCAGCCGAGGTGACAGATTCAAGACATATTAGGCATAATTCAGAAAATCCTATTGCTCCTGAAATTTATGAAAATCCTAATGGGATAGAGTCGTTAGATGGAAATACGGTGGATCGGTCTTTAGAAATGGAAAAATTAGCTGAGAATCAAATTCTTTATGATGCTTCTGCAGAACTTTTGAAAAGAAAATTAAACATGTTAAAATATGCAATTACCGAAGGTGGAGGAAATAGATAATGGATTTTTTTTCGTCAATGAGAGTAAGTGCGAGTGGATTAGATGCACAAACCAAGCGCATGAATTCTATTTCAAGTAATATCGCTAATGCAGAAACAACACGAAATGCTGATGGTACAGGTCCTTATCGAAGAAAAGATGCAGTATTTCAGGCGCAGACAGATCGTGAAAGTTTTGGTGAGATTTTAAAAAGTGCTATTGATGAAGAAATTCAAGGAGTACAAGTTGTTGATATTCAGGAAGATCGTAGTTTGCCTCGTATGATTTTTAATCCTAATCATCCAGATGCCAATCATGAAGGTTATGTTGCCATGCCTAATGTAAGTCCCGTACAAGAAATGGCAAATATGATTAGTGCTCAGCGTTCTTATGAAGCTAATGTGACTGCTATGGGGGCGGCAAAATCTATGGCACAAAAAGCTCTTGAAATAGGAAGATAATTTTAAATTATGGCAAATTTGAATGTCTCAAATATTAGTAGTATTGTCCAAAATGGAAATATTGAAGAAATTTTCGGAAAAAATCCTACACCGGTAGAGCCTTCTTCAGGAAATAAAGAAGCTTCATTTTCAGATGTTTTAGAAAATTCGATTGAAAAAGTAAATACTTATCAAAATCAAGCAGATACAGCCATTAAAGAAATGATCGCAGGAAGAAATAAAAATATTCACGAAACGATGCTTACTATCGAAAGAGCTGACACTTCTTTAAAGCTTATGATGCAGGTGAGAAACAAAATTTTAGATGCGTATAAAGAAATTATTAGAATGCAAATATAATATTATTTTATAAAGGGGCGCTGTGGACGACCAAGTAAATAAAGTATCATCTCAAATTAAAGATTTTTTTAAAAATCTTTTTTTTGAAAAGAAAGTAGCTTTTTTTGGTTTGGCTCTGGTTGTCATTATAGGTATTGCCATTATTTTTGTATGGGCTTCTAGTACAAATTACACTCCTTTGATGAATAATCTTTCGGCAGAAGATTCTACTAATATTATTAGAATTTTACGTGATAAAAAAATACCCTTCAAATTAGATGCTACTGGAAAAAACATCTCTATTCCTTCTGAAAGTGTTTATGAATTAAGGCTTGAGATTGCAACTATGGGTCTTCCTCAGACGAGTGTTGTTGGATACGAGTTGTTTGACAAGCCCAATTTAGGAACTACAAGCTTTGTCCAAAACATTAATCATCAGCGAGCTCAAGAAGGAGAATTGGTGAGAACAATTATCACCATGAAGGGTGTTCGACGAGCTCGAGTCCATTTAGCCGTTCCACAAAAAAGTACTTTTATAGAAGATCAAAAAAAAGCTACAGCTTCTGTAGTGCTTGATTTAGAGCCAGGTATATTGCTTTCAGATAAACAAGTCTATGGGATTGGAAATCTAGTATCTCGAGCTGTTGAGGGACTCGATGTCAGTGATGTCGTTGTAATGAATTCTGATGGTAAAATTCTTTCTAAAAATATTGTAGATCCTGTTTCTGCTGCTACTTTAAATCAATTAGAATATCAAGAAAAAATTGAAAATGATTTGCAACAAAGGATTGAAAATGTTCTTTCTCATGTAGTAGGGGAGGGACACATTGTTGCCAAAGTGAATGCTGAATTAGATTTTTCGCAGATTAATGAAACTCAAACTTCTTATGACGCGGATAGTTCTGCGATTCGTTCTGTTGAAAAGCATAACGATAGTATGAGTGGAAGTAGACCTGGACCTTATGGGGTCGCAGGAGGTGTCTCTAATGCTCCTGGTCAAACTCCTGTCAATAATGGTGAGATTAAAAACGAAACTAACAAAACTAATGAGGTAATAAACTATGAAGTTCCTCAGACTATAAGAAAAACAGTGAGATCTTTAGGAAGCATAAAAAAACTTTCTGTAGCAGTTTTAATTGATGGTAAAATCATTAAGACACATGATAAAGATGGAAAAATAGTTACCAAAAATGAATCTTGGAGTCCTGAAAAATTAAAAGAATTTGAAAAAATTATTGCAAGTTCTGTCGGATTGGACACTAAAAGAGGAGATACTCTTGAGATAAAAAATATAGAATTTAATCACGAAGATTTTGAAGAAGCACAAAAGTTTATCGCGGACAAAGAAAGTTCTAATTACTACGAAAATTTAGCAAAATATTTTGTAATAAGTATAACTATCATATTATTCTTTTTATTTACGGTTAAGCCATTCATTAAGTGGCTTACTGAGAATAGTGTTGATGATGTTGAGACTTATCTTCCTAAAACAGTTGAAGAATTAGAAAAGTTACAAAAAAATACGATTCTTTCAAAATTGGAGAATGCTATTCCTAATTTTCAAGAAAAGATTGATCCTGATAAAGCGGAAGGTGAAGTCATTAAAGAGAAAATTGTATCCTTAATTCAATTAAATCCAAAAAAAGCTGCGTTAATTTTAAAAAACTGGATTCACGAAGATGAAAAATCAGAGGAATCTCAAAAAGGAAAAGAAAAAATAGCATAAAGAGGAGTCAAGATGTTTGAAAATTATGAAATTTTATCAGGACTTGAGAAGTCTGCTATTCTTCTGAATGCATTAGGAAATAACGCAACTTCTCAAATTTTTAAATGCATGAAAGATAATGACGTCAAGAAGCTTGTTAATTCTATGGGGCAAGTTTCTCGAGTTCCAGTAAATTTAGTAAAAAAAATTCTTGCTGATTTTCATACAGAGATTGCAGAAGAAGATGCATTTATTTTTGGTGATGCTCATGGAAGAGATTTTATTCTTTCCACATTAGGAGAAGAGCGTGCAAAAACAGTTTTAGGTCAATTATCAGTTTCTGATGGTAGTCGTACTTTAGAAGCTTTGGAGCTGGTAGATGCTCGAACATTAGCAAATTTTTTAGCAAATGAACATCCACAAACATTAGCATTAATTTTAGCTCATTTAGATCCCGCTAAAAAATGTGAAGTTTTGACTCGGTTGCCTGAAGATATTCAAACAGAAGTAGTTTTACGTATTGCTAATATCGACTTTATTTCTCCTAATTTAATATCACAAATTGATGAATTGTTAAAATCAGAGTTATCTAATCTTGGTTCTATTGATACTAGAAAATTAGGCGGTGTTCCACCGATAGCTGAAATGTTGAATCTAATGGATAAAAGCAGTGAACAAAGTCTTATGACTAATGTTGAGCAAAAAGATCCCAAGCTTGCTGAAGAAATTCGTAAGTTGATGTTTGTTTTTGAAGACATTATTTATGTTGATGATCGGGGGATGCAAATGTTACTGAAAGAAATCCCAAACGATAAGTTATTGATTTCTTTAAAAACAGCTCCTGAGGGAATTAGAACTAAGATTTTTAAAAATATTTCAAAACGTGCTGCTGATTTCTTAAAATCAGATCTTGAAGCACTAGGTCCTGTAAAATTGTCAGATGTTGAAATAGCTCAACAATTTATTGTAGAAATTGCTAAAAAACTTGAATCTGAAGGTAAAATTGCTATTTCACGAGGAGATGGTGAAGACTCTTATGTTTAATAAGTTAAAAAAATAATGACTAAAGAAATTAAATTCGAAAATCCATTCTCAGTTAATGAAGAAATCAAACAAGAGTCTCATTCTGAATTTAAAATAAATAGTTATCAGTATAAAGATATTAAAAATTCAGAGAAAACTAGTGATTCAATGAATTCAAATCTTAAGGATAATATTTCTAGTGATTCCTTTTTGAATCAAAAAAACAAAAGATTTATTTTAAATTCATTAGTCATGGATCCCATTTCTGTTGAAGAAGAAAGAAAAAAAAATCTTCAAGAAAAAGTGCTTGAAAAAGTTGCTTTGATACAAGAAGAAGCAAGATCTTTGGGAAGTGCTTTAGGTTACGAAGAAGGTAAGAAACAAGGATACATAGATGCTTTTGAAAAAACAAAACAAGTTCTTTCTTCTCGTATAGAAAATTTCTTAAAGACAATTGATTCGATAGATAACGCTCAACGGTCTATATTTCAATATAATGAAAAATTTTTAATTAATCTAATATTTCAGATATGCAGGCAAGTCATTTTAAAAGAATTAGAAACAGATAAAGAATATTTGACAAGAGTTATTTTTGAAATGCTCGAAAAAATTGAGACTAAAGAGCAGATTACTATAAGAATTAATTCTGAAGATTTTGAATTTATAGAGAATTTAGAAGATAAAATTTCTTTGAAATTTAAATCTTTGAAAAACTTTAAAATAGCATCATCTCAAGAATTATCTCAGGGGACATGTCAAGTAGAAACAGAATGGAATATGTTTCAATCTTCTTATGATCAGCAATTAAAAGAAATATATAATTTTTTTGTGAATAAAAAAACGAGTTCAGACTTTGTTAATGAGAACAATTCTATATGAACTGGGAAATAGAAAAAAATTTTTATAAAAAAAATTTAAAAAAATGTTTACCTTATCAAGAATATGGAAAATTGACGCAGTCCATCGGTTTGTTGTTTGAAGCTCGATTAACTGATGTTGCTGTTGGAAGTTTATGTGAAATACAGATTTTTAATCATGAAGGAAAAAAACAAGTTGTAGATGCAGAAGTTGTTGGATTTAAAGATAAAAAAATAATTTTAATGCCTTTCGATGATATCACTGGAGTGGGAAGTGCGAGTTTAGTTTCTGTTAAAAAAGAGGCAGCTGCTATTCGTGTTAGTCATGGTCTTTTAGGAAGAGTCATTGATGCGAAAGAAAATCCATTAGATGATTTAGGATCTATTCATAGTCAATTTAGTACGCAAGAAAGAGCCCTTTATCAAAAGCCTATTGATCCATTAAAAAGAACATTGATTGAGGAACCTTTAGATGTTGGTATTAAGTCTATTAATGGACTTTTAACGATCGGAAAGGGGCAACGTGTAGGTATTATGGCAGGTTCTGGTGTGGGTAAGTCGGTTTTATTAGGTATGATGGCCAAATATACCGTTGCTGATGTAAATGTTATTGGATTAGTGGGAGAACGAGGTCGTGAGGTTCGTGAATTTATTGAAAGAGACTTAGGATCAGAGGGTTTAAAAAAATCTGTAGTTATTGTTGGTACTTCTGATCAGTCTCCTTTATTAAGAATGCGTACTGCTTTTTTGGCGACAACTATTGCTGAGTATTTTCGAGATCAAGGAAATAACGTACTTCTCATGATGGATTCAGTGACACGATTTTGTATGGCACAAAGAGAAATTGGACTTTCTATGGGTGAGCCTCCTGCGAGTAAGGGATATACTCCTAGTGTTTTTTCTATGCTTCCTAAGCTTTTAGAGAGATCAGGAACCGATGCAAACGGAAAAAGTATCACAGGAGTGTATACTGTTTTAGTAGAAGGTGATGATATGGATGATCCGATTGCAGATTCGGTAAGGTCTATTTTAGACGGTCATATTGTTTTAAGTAGAAAAATTGCTCATAAAAATGTTTATCCAGCGATTGATGTTTTAAAAAGTGCAAGTCGTGTGATGCGTGCTATCATTAACGAAAATCATCTGTTGTGGTCCAATCAGATCAAAGATTGGATTGCTTCTTATGAACAAGTTGAAGATTTAATTCGTATTGGGGCTTATGTCAAAGGAAATGATCTCAAGGTGGATCGAGCAATTCAAGTAATTGATAAAATCAATCATTTTTTAGTTCAAAAGGTAAATGAAAAAGGTTCTATGGAAGAGGTTCTGTCTATGATGCATTCTATTGTTAGAAGTGCAGAATCTTTAAACTATACAGAAAACAAAAAAACTAATGAGAAAGTTATTTCTAAGATGACTTTTTGAGTCAATTTTTTGATTAGGCAAAATATTCAGTCTTTTATTTTGATCAGAAAAACTAAATACTTGATAGGTGAGAAAATTTAAGTTTAAGTTAGATTCTGTTTTAAAAGTAAGGTCTTCGCAAGAAGCCAAGGCATTAACTGAGATGTCTATTTACCAGAAGAATTACCAAAGTGAACTCAATAAAAAAGCAGCCTTATTTGATAAATTAAAAAAAATGATTTCATATAATCAAAAAGTTTTTGAAGAAAATATGCCAATTTATTATCTTTCTTTGAAAGATGATTATATCAGTAAAATAAAAGAAGAGTTAACCAAAGCTGAGCATTCTGTACTATCGGCTAAGAAAAAATTAGAAAAATCATTAAGCAATTACAATTTAGCTAGATCTAATCGTGAAATAATGGACATCATGAAAGAAGAAGATTTTTTAAGTTTCAAAAAAGAAATTTTTAAAAAAGAGCAAAAAGAGAACGAAGAGCTAGCTTCATCTAAATTCATTGATACTAGTAAAAAAAGGATTAAGATTGATTTATAGAGATTTTTTAAAAATATTTATATTTTTAAAAATTGTGAGCATTTCTTTTTCTCATGCTGAAGAAACAAAAAATTTAGCAAAAAAAAAAGGTTTAAGTTGTATAGCAAGTGATGAAATTATTGAGGAAATTGCAAAAAAAGAAGAATACAACAACAAAAAAAGTCAAGAATTAAAAATAAAAGAAAAAGAACTTTTAGATAAGGAAAAAGCTCTTAATGAAGAAATTAAAGTTTTAGATAATTTAAAGCAAGAAATAGCTAAGTCAAAAGAAAATGTTCCTGATTTCAAAAAAGAAAAAGTCGACAAATTGATAAAAACTTTTCTTTATATGAATCCAAAATCAGTTTCTAAGATTTTAGCTAAGCTAGAAAATACTTTAGCTGTTCAAGTATTAAATGAAATGGAAAACGAGCGTCTTGCGAAAATCATGAATAATATGAGTCCTGAAAGATCTGCAGAATTATCGGAGCTTATCAGTGGTTCTTATAAAATTACTCAAAAAGAAAGGAAAATTGAATGATTAAGGCTGCTTCTACTGAGTTAAGTGATTCCGGTATAGATGAAATGTATTTAAAAAATAAGCCTACTAAAGAAAAAAAAGATGATAATTTTGAAGATCAATTACAGTTAACGCAAGTTTTTTCTTTAATGGGTAATGGTAACCCTATCAACGCTGACTCAAAAATGCAAGATAGTACTGAGTTTTCTGATTTAATCAAAAAAACTTCAGAAGAAAAAATTTCTCCAGAAAATCAAATAAAATCAAAATTAGATGGCGAACTTCTTTTAGAAAAAAATAATGCTTTTTTAAAAGAAGATTCTTTAGATCTAGCATCATTTCAACCCGATCAGAATGAAATAGATTTTCAAGATGTTATTGAATTTACGCAAAAAAGTGAAATTGATCTTCAAAATGAAAATGGATCCGAAATTCACTTAGACTCTAATTTGCTAACTAATCATGAAGAAAAAAATAAAGAAAAAGATTATAAAGAAAAAGATCATAAAGAAACTGCTTTAAATAATCCCTTAAAGCAAGAAATCGTTAATTTTCATAAAGAAAAAAGTTCTTTTAATGAAACTGAAAAAATTTTTAGTTTTGAGAAAAATTTATCAGAAAACTTTTTAGATAGTATAAATAAAAAAATAAAATCCATATCAGATATTCAAAATATGAATAAGTTAAAAGATGTAAAAACTTTCAATGAATTTAAAATTAAAATGAGACCGGACCATTTAGGCGAAATTCATATTAAATTGACGTCAAAAGATAATCAAATATTTTTAGAGATTAAATCTGATAATGAAAAATTAAAAGAAGTTTTGGAAGGAAGTATGAATAATTTAAAAGAAAATCTTTCAAAGCAGAATTTCTTGTTATCTAAAATGGATGTTGAAGTATTGAAAAATCAAGAATCAGAACATATAAATAATAAAAAAGAACTTGAGAATTCTTTTTATAATGAATCTCATAGAGATTTTTCAAATTCTGAAAGTTTTGGTGAAAATTCTCAGAAAAACAGAAATCAATATGAAAATAATGAAAATACAGGTTTTTTTGAAAGCAAAAAAGATGTAATTAATAAAAAAACGGGGTTGAATCCTTTTCAAGGATCTTTAAGTTCTAATCAAAGTATTAATTTTTTAATTTAAGCAGGTTAAAAAACTATGCTAAATAGAATTGAAAATGGAGCTCCTTATCAAGTTCGCTCTGAAAGTGAACTAAAAGAAAAAAAAAGCGATAAAGATTCTGATGTTCATGCAAAATTTAGCGATGTATATAAAAACATTCAATCTCAATATAGTGAAAAAGACAAGCCACGTGAAATAAAAAAAACATTAGGAAAAGATGACTTTCTTAAAATCATGGTTACTCAAATGAAAAATCAAGATCCTACCAATGCATTTAAAGCAGAACAAATGGCAGCGCAACTTGCACAGTTCACTTCGGTGGAACAATTACAAAATATTGATCAAAATATATCAAAAGTTTTAGGAAAAAACAAGCCTGTTGAAAATATGGCAATGACTCATTTAATCGGGAAAAAAGTCACGATTGATAAAGAAAAATTTAATCACACAGAAGGAAAGTCTGATCAATTAAATTTTAATATTCCAAGCGATGTATCGTCTCTTCAAATTGACGTTAAAAATGATTCAGGAGAGATTGTTTTTTCAAAAGATTTTGGTCCAACGAAACAAGGATCGTTCGATTTTAATTGGGATGGTGTTCGATCAGATTTAAAAGTTGCCAGTTCTGGAAATTATTCTATTCAGATGGATGGAAAAGATCAAAGTGGTAAAAAAATTGATATTAGCGCAAGAAAAACTGCACAAGTTATGGGTGTAAGTTTTGAGGGTGTAGATCCAGTATTTTTGGTGGGAGACGCTAAGCATCAAGATAAAATAACGATGAAAAATATTATAAAAATTGAAATGGGTCAGGAAAGTGAAGAAAACAAAGTTCAAAGTCAAGTGATTCCTAAAAAAAATATAATAGGTTGAAAAATTACAACAAAAAAATGTTTTTAACATAACCATTTTATATCTTTTTTGTCGTACATTATTAATACCTCTTGAGGTCTTTTTATCTTTTGGATTTTTTCTTTTATGAGAGCTGTGATGTAAGTCGGTAATTTCTCAGAGATCTATAGTTCGATGATTTTAAATTTTTTACATTCAAGCAGGCAATAAGCTAGGTAATCGGAGGGTGCGCTCAGTGCAATTCCTACAGCTTAGTTCTTGGATTTAGTGGTTGAGGTTGTGAAAACGTCTTTTTCGAGGACTTATTAGAAAATCAGATTCATTTAACTTGGAACTCGAGTTTTATACTAAAAAGAACTTTCGTAGGCGCTATGCCTAAAAATTAGAAGTTCTACCATCGTTTTGTCAAAAGATTGCGAGTCAAAGGCAATGCACGATTGTAAGAGCAAGCCGGATCACCATCGCTTCCGTAAGAAGAAGACGTAATTTCGATGGTAAGAAGCTTTGAGCAAGCTCTGAAGTGTCAATTGTGAGTTTTGAGGAAGTTTGGAGCCTCTCAAGCACATGGAACATCAACTATCTGGATGGTTGTGGAAAACTCGAAGATGGTGTTCTAAATTCCGGTTGAGAGGGTAATGCCATATTCAAAAAAAGAAATTTAATCATTTACTTATTTTTTAAATTAAATGTTAATGAGAGTTTTTTATTTATTTCTCTAGCTAGGAATTTAGATGTGAAGAAATGAAGACTTTAATGAAAATCGATCTTCTTCACTTTTTGACCTAGCGATATAGTTTTCTATAAACTTATAATTAAAAAATTTTTAATATAATTTGTTTATTTATATATAAAATGATAAATTAATATCTTAAGTGAAACTTCAAACAGCAACGGTAATTAACATTAGAATATGATTAAAAAAATATTTTACGATAGCATAAGAAAACGTTTAAAAACAGTAACTATCGATAGACAGAGAGTAAATTTAATATATTTGTAAAAATTTAAAATTTTATATTAAAATTATCTTTTTATGAAAAGATGTTCCTGTAAAAGATTGTTAAATTATAAATTTTTATATTAAAATTTTTTACTTTTTTAAAATAATTAGAAAGGAACTTTATGAGTATTTTATCCGCAATGCATGCAGGAGTATCTGGTTTGTCTGGTCAATCAGAGGCTATCTCTGTATACGGTGATAATATTGCCAATGCTAATACTACAGGATTTAAAACCAGTCGTCCTGAGTTTCAAGATGTAGTAGCAAAATCTTTAGCTGGAAGTCAAATAGGATCAGGTGTGAAGCTTGCTGGAATAACCTCTATTTTTAGTCAAGGTTCTATTCAACAAACAGAATCTCCAACAGATTTATCGATCACAGGTGATGGTTTTTTTGTTCTTAAAGGAACAGATGGAAATTCTTTTACAAGAAATGGATCTTTTCATTTTAATAAAGAGGGAAAGTTAACCAATCAAGACGGACTGCATGTTCTTGGTTTTCCTATTAATGAATCAGGGAAGGCTGGTGCGAAACTATCGGATATTTCTATTGAGCATTCTGTTATTGATGCTAAAAAAACTTCTGAAGTTAACATGCTTATGAATTTAGATTTAAGAAATGATGCAAATTTAGTTTTTGACAAAGAACATCCTGATCAAACTTCTAATTTTTCTTCTGGAGTAACAGTATATGATTCTGCTGGTACAGCCCATAGTTGCACTCTTTTTTTTAATAAGGAAAAAAATGGTGTTTGGAAATGGCGTGCTATGGCCAAAGGTGATGAAATCATTGAAGGTAAAAAAGGCGAAATGGCAGAGTGTGCTTCGGGAAAATTGACTTTTGATACAGACGGAAGATTAAAAAATCAAATTATTGAAACTTCATCTTTTAGTTTCAATAAAGGAGCATTGCCCAATCAATTTATCAAATTTTCTTTTGGTAGTGATAAAGATCACGGAGGCACTGGTCTCGAAGTGACACAATATGGAACAAATTCTGAATTTTACAAAGTTTTACAAGATGGATATACTGCTGGAACTTTGACAGGAATGACTTTTGCGGATACAGGTATTTTGACAGGAATTTATTCTAACGGTGAAAATATTAATATTGCACAAGTAGCAATTTCTAAATTTGAAAGTCCCGAAGGATTATTTAAGGTAGGACAGAATCGATTTAGAGAAAGTCGAAACTCTGGACAGCCTAATATTGGTGTGGCTCAGACGGGAGGCCGCGGTAGTGTTTCAGTAAAGACTATTGAATCTTCAACAACTGATATAGCAAGCGAGTTCATTAATTTGATGCAGGCACAAAGAAATTTTCAGGCAAATAGTAAAGTAATTACTACATCTGATGAAATGTTACAAGAAGTAATGAACATTAAAAGAAATTAATTTAATTATTTAATACTTTTTGTCATTACGGGTTCTCTCTTGCTTAATCTCATATTTTAGGTACAAAATGAGATGGTGAGCTTGTGGGAGGTGTAAAAATGGCATCAGGGAACTCAGACTCTGTATCTGATAATGCTGTGCAAAAAAATTCAACTTCTGGTGGTAAATTACTTGTTATTCTTTCTTTTTTAAATTCATTAATTACAATTGGAATGTTTTGTCTTTTGTATTTTTCTTTTCAAAAAGATAAAAAAAATCAAACAGTTTCAGACATTAATCCTAAAGACATGGAAGTAAAGGCTTCAGAGGATAAAGAGCATGAGGAAGAATCGTCTGATAAAGATGATGAAAGTGATGAATCAGAAGACGATGATTTTGGAAAAATGATTAACTTAGAACAGTTTACAGTCAATCTTATGACTTCAGTTGCTGGCATTTATAAATTTGTTAGAGTCAATGTTTCTTTGGAAGTTCCAAACAATGATGTGGAAAATGAAGTAAATGCAAAAATTCCACAAATTAGAAATGTAATTATTGATCTGATTAACTCGAAAAAGCCTTCTGATGTTAGTTCGACTGAAGGAAGAGAGTATTTAAAAGAAGATATAAAAAATACAGTTAATAGTTTTTTGATGAGTGGAAAAATCAAAGGCGTTTTTTTCACTAGTTTTGCTTTAGCAAGTTGACTTAAAAATAGTTTATTTAGGAAATATAAGCATGACGCAGACCTTAACTCAATCTGAAGTTGATAAACTTTTAAATGCTGTCTCTAAAGAAAATATAGATTTATCTCAAAAAACAAACGAAGAAGATAATATCGAGGTTATTCCTTATGACTTAACAAATCAAGACAGAATCTCTCGTGGAAGAATGCCGACTCTTGATATTATTTACGAAAGATTCATTAGACTTTATAGATTATCTCTTTCTAACGCCTTGAGAAAGATGGCGAGCATAAGTATTATGTCTACAGATCTTATGAGGTTTGGTGAATTCGTCAATACTTTGTCTATTCCGAGTTGTATCTGTATTATGAGATTTGAGAGTTTAAAAGGACCTGCTTTAATAGTATTTGATTCAAAATTAACCTATCTTCTTGTCGATAGTTTTTTTGGTGGAAATGATAGGCCTTATAATAAAGTTGAAGGTAAGGAATTTACAAGAATTGAACTTTCTATTATGCGTAAAGTTATTGATTTTGCTTTGAAAGATTTTGAAGAGGCTTGGACTCCTGTTCATAAAACAGATATCTCTTTTTCTAGAATTGAGGTAAATCCACAGTTTGTAGGAGTTGTTCCTCCATCTGATGTGATCATTTCTACCAGACTTAAAGTTGAAGTAGAGAGTACAAGTGGAACCATAAATTTAGTCATTCCTTATTCTACCATTGAGCCCATTAAAAGTAAACTGAGTGCTTCTTTTCAAAATGAATCAGACAAGGCAGATAAAGAATGGATAGGGAAATTACAAGAACATATTATGAATACAGAGTCAACTTTGTTGGTAAATTTAGGGAGTGCTTCTATTACTGTAGGAGATTTAATTAATCTCAATATAGGCGATGTTATTTTGTTAAATCAAAATGCTGATACTGATCTTAATGTATTTATTGAAGGTGTAGAAAAATTTAAATGTTTTTTTGGAAATTCAAGAGGAAATAGAGCCATTAAAATAAGCCAAACTTATTATTTAGATTCGTTTTGATAGATAGGAGGAGTAATGCCTGAGCCTTTATTGAAAAAAGTAAGCGATGAAAAAAATGAAAATTATTCAGAATTCGACGCTAAAGCATCTTCTGAGGGAAGTATTTTATCTTCAGAATTAAATAATAATTCAGTGCATTCGTTAGATTTTATATTAGATATTCCTCTAAAAGTCACAGTAGAATTAGGTAGAAGTAAAATGGTCATAAGAGATATATTGCATTTATCTCAAGGATCTGTGATCGAGTTATCTAAATTCATAGGAGAGCCGCTTGAAGTTTTAGTGAACGATAAATTAATTGCAAGAGGAGAGGTTGTTGTTGTGAATGAAAAATTCGGTATCAGATTGACAGACATTATATCTCCTATAGAAAGAATCGAACAACTTAAATGAATTTTATTAAGTTATTTTTTCTTTTTTTTATGGTTCCACAATTTGTTTTTTCAGAAGAAAAAGATTTAGTGAAAGTGCTTGTTAGTGATAAAAATATTTACAGTAATGTTAATAAAAAAGATGATTCTCCGAATTTGACACTTAATGAAGATTTAAAATTAGCAAAAAATAAAAATAAATTCGAAATCAGTAATTTGTATTTTTTTTTATTTTTTTTAATTTTAATTTTATTTTTTTTAAAAAAGTTTTTCTTAAAAAACAAAAGTTTATTTTTTGAAAAAATAAAATTTTTTTCATCTATAAAACAAAATTTAAGTGAA